>JAQNCM010000084.1 GCA_029237615.1 Mucilaginibacter sp. | reverse complement strand
TATAATTATTACGATAGTAAAGAACTTACAGCAACGGTTTATAATTTTATTATCGAAAATATTCAAAAGCAAATAGACCTGGGAAATGATACAGATACCTGTTTCTGCTTTGGCAATGGCAAAAATGAAAAATTCCTCAGAAAATTAAATGATGAAAAAGGCTTTTTTAAAAGGATAGTTGCTTTGGAACATCCAAGGTTTATTATGCAATACAAGGCAATGTCAAAAAAGCAATACATTGAAAAGTATATTAAAGCATTCAGCGAAGTTTTATAAAGGCGCTACATAATTAGGTAAATTGTTAACAATAAATTAACATTGCAACTGACACTAAATTATATTTGTATTGTTAAACTCAATAAAAGCACATAATGAAAATTAAACGTTTTACTATTAACCATTTAGCCATAGCTGGCTTGTTGATGACAGCATCGGCATTGTTTAGCTGTAATGGCAATAACAAAACAACCGGAGCTGATAGTACCCAAACCAGTACACCAGCTACAACTACCGATGCAAATACCTTACTGGGAGCAGGAAGCACCTTTGTTTACCCGTTTTTTTCAAAAATATTTGCCGAGTATAATAAAGAAACTGGCATCAAAGTAAATTACCAGTCAATTGGCTCGGGTGGTGGCATTTTGCAACTTACCAACAAAACAATTGACTTTGGCGACTCGGATGCGCCTTTAAATGATGATCAAACCAAAAAGATTGGGGCTGATGTATTACATATCCCGATGTGCTCAGGTGCGGTGGTTATAAGCTATAACCTTCCCGAATTAAAGGGCACCTTAAAATTAGATCCCGATGTGCTGGCTAACATATTTTTAGGGAAGATCACTAAATGGGATGATGCCCAAATTGCTAAAATAAATCCAGGCATAAAATTACCATCGACAGGTATTTTTATAACCCACCGGTCTGACGGCAGCGGAACAACCAACATCTTTACTACTTATTTAGCAAAAGTAAGCAGCGACTGGAACACAAAACCGGGTAAGGGATCCGCAATTAACTGGCCTGTTGGTCTTGGTGGTAAAGGCAATGAAGGTGTAGCCGGCTTAATAAAGCAAACTCCGGGTGCTATCGGTTATATTGAGTTGGCGTATGCAATGCAAAACAAAATGGCATTTGCCGATCTTAAAAACAAAAGCGGTAATTATATAACACCAACAGTTGCATCAACAAGCGCTGCGGGTAATATCGCTATTCCCGGGGATGCAAAAGTTTCTTTAAGTAATACCGACGCGAAGGATGGCTATCCTATCAGCGGGTTTACCTGGGCTTTGATCTACAAAGAGCAAAACTACAACAACAGGATCATGGACCGTGCGCAGAAAGTTGTTAAATTACTTTGGTGGAATATTCACGACGGGCAAAAATATGCTAAAGACCTTAACTATGCACCGCTTTCACCTGCAGCTGTAACTGTAGCAGAGAAAATTTTAAAATCTGCAACATTTGGCGGGAAACCTGTTTTGCAGTAGCTGCACAATAAACTTTACAGAAAAACCCTGGTGATTTTACCAGGGCTTTTTATTTATATAACATTTCTTATAGAGAAGCTCCGTTTATTCTCTATAATCCACCAATACCTGCCTTGCCTCACCTAATCCATCAATCCCCAATTCTACCACGTCCCCGGCCTTAAGATAAACTGGCTGTTTCATACCCAAGGCGACGCCTGCCGGCGTGCCTGTTGATATAATATCACCCGGCAGCAAAGTCATGAACTGGCTGGTGTAGGATACTAAATGAGGAATGTTAAAAATAAAATTTGAAGTATTTCCATCCTGCATGGTTTTGCCGTTTACTTTTAACCATAAGCGCAGGGTGTGCGGATTCGCAATCTCATCTTTAGTCGCAAAGAATGGGCCTAAAGGTGCGAACGTATCGCAACCTTTTCCTTTGTCCCAGGTACCACCCCGCTCTATTTGAAATTCACGTTCTGACACATCATTATGAAGTACATACCCTGCCAAATAATCCATGGCATCGCCCTGGTTAACATAGCTTGCCTTTTTGCCAATAACAACCGCCAGTTCCACTTCCCAATCAGTTTTTTTTGAGTTTTTTGGAATGATGATATCATCGGCGGGGCCAACAATAGCACTGGTAGCTTTCATAAATATTACCGGCTCGGCTGGCGGTGTGGCGTTGGTTTCTTTGGCGTGGTCTGCATAGTTTAAACCAATACATATTAGTTTTGAAGGGCGGGCCAGCGGGCTGCCGAGCCGCACATCTTCCGTAATTTCAGAGAGCATGTTATCCTCTAAAAAGTAAGCAAGTCGCGTCAGTCCATCCGTTTCAAAAAACTGCTCGCCATAATCTTCGCCAAATGCAGATGTATCGTATTTCTTATCATTGATGATTACTCCCGTTTTTTCTTTTCCGGGCTCTCCAAATCTTATCAGCTTCATTCTTATTTTTAATTTGTTGTTATTTCAATAATTATATCAACAGCGTCGGCCTTTATATTATCAGCATAAATAAAAACACCCTCGGGCTGCTGCTTGTATTTAATATTGACGACATCGGCAAACAGTCTGACCCTGCTAACTTTTCCTTTAACACCGGGCAATAAAATGTATGACTGTTGCGGCATGTTCAGCACGTGGGCATACATTGTTTTATTTTTATAAGTAACCACGCCCCACGGTTGCGGTGCTACCAGGCTACCACGTGTACCATAAATGGTTTCGCCATTTTTCTGCAGCCAGGCGCCAACAATGGCAAGCGTATCAGCAAATTCGGGCTGAATCTTTCCGTTTGGCATTGGGCCGATGTTTAATAAAAAGTTAGCATTGCGCCCGGCAGCATTCACCAGGTAATGGATTATCTGTTTGCTTGATTTATAGCTCAGATCGTTAATATTAAATCCCCAGCTGTTGTTAATGGTTTCGCAGGTTTCCAACGGCAACTGCCCTATTTTTGACTTTCCGCTAAACCCTGTAGTATTGTTGCCGGGAAGATCCTTCTCAAACATTTGGAAGTCTTCACCATCTTTTACCGCTTCGTGGTGATTGTTACCGATAATTATAGCCGGGTTAAGCTTGTGGATTAAACCATATATCTCATCCAGGCGCCAGTTTGCATTTGTACGCTCCCAGTATCCGTCAAACCAAATACCTTTTACCGCCGGGTATTTAGTAATCAGCTCAGTGAGCTGTGCCTTCATAAAATTAATATAACTGTTCCAATCGCCATTTGCAGGCACACCATTTACAATGGGGCTGCCAAAAGCATAATCAGGCCGGCCCCAATCCAGCAATGAATAATAAAAATGCAGCTCGATCCCCTCTTTCTGGCATTCCTGTGCCAGCTCCATTAACGGATCTTTATGGTAGGGTGTAGCATCAACAATGTTATAAGATGATGCCTTTGTGCCGAACATGCTGAACCCATCGTGATGACGGGAGGTAATGGTGATATACTTCATCCCGGCTTTTTTTGCAAAGGCTACCCACTCTTTCGCATTAAAAGTCTGCGGGTTAAAAAAATCAGCCAGACGTTTATAGTTATTATAAGGGATCTTTTCATTGTGCATTACCCATTCGCCATCGCCCAAAATGCTGTAAATACCCCAATGGATAAAAAGCCCAAACTTCATATCCTGGAAGTTTTCGCGCGTTGCCAGATTACCAGCAGTTGGCGTATAGCTATTGGTTTGCGCGTTTACATTAAAGCAGTAAAGCAATAAAATAAGCAGGGTAAGTCTTTTTAACATGGCTTTTTAATTTCGGAAGTCGGATTTTCGATTTTTCGTTAATTGTTAATCATCAGCGGCACTCAAGAGGGCTTCGCCGTTTCTGATTTATAATAATTAGGAACTCGAATTTAAGTTTTATTCGATCACATTTGCAATTCCGAATTTAACATTAATTGTTCAACGTTATAAATCCTCCATCGATAGGATAATCGCATCCGGTAATAAAGCCTGCTTCGTCCGAGCAAAGATACAACGCCAGCGCAGCCACTTCTTCTGATTTTCCCATCCGGCCTATTGGCTGTGTTTTGGATAGTTTTTCGAATATTTCTGCTTCCTTGCCTGCATAATTTTTGGCAATAAAACCATCTACAAACGGCGTATGAACCCTTGCCGGGGATATACTGTTGCAACGGATGTTATCATGCAAATAATCCCGGGCTACTGACAATGTCATGGCATGAATGGCGCCTTTACTTGTTGAATATGCAAAACGATCTGTAATACCAACATGGGCGGCTATGGATGCTGTATTTAAAATAACACCGCTGTTATTCAGTTTCATCATCGGAATAGCTGCAAACAGACAATTGTAAACGCCCTTTACATTTACATTATAAATCCGGTCAAAATCAGCTTCACTCGTATTATCGGCTCTGCCAATATGGGCAATACCTGCATTGTTTATTAAAATGTCAATCTTCGCTATCTTCCCAAAAGTAGCCACTACCTGCTGCTGATCACTAACATCACATAGATAGCTATACGCATTCCCACCCGCGTCATTTATTTCATTTACGGTATCAATTGCTGCTTCGGCATTTAATTCAATAATATGGATAATAGCGCCCTGCTTTGCAAAAAGCAAGGAAATAGCCTTACCAATTCCGCTGCCGCCGCCGGTAATTACTACTGATTTATTTGTTAGTTTGAACATTATTTTGGTTCTTTAATATTCGTTTTTTGACTTTATGCACTTCATCAAAAATCAAACAGGGCTTCACCCCTGATACCAAGCCTGCTGGTATTAGGGTGGTTAAGATAATCAAAACGTTCCACCAGGTCAACCCTAAAAATTTTAAATATGTTGCCAATTCCAATACTTCCTTCGGTGTAAGGAGCCTTGCTAAGCGTATAGGTTACAGGAACTCCGTTCTGATCAACCGGGTATTGTAAAAGGGATGGATGAAGCAATGGGTTGTTTTCATCCCGCACACCGCCATAAAGGGCTTTAAAAGAAATGTATTCGCGCCATTTTAGCTTTTTAATCAATGGTATTTTATTAAAAATAAATCCATTTAAACAGTAGTCAAATTTAGCGCTTGCATAATGATCACTAACGAACTCTAAAAAGTTCATAAGGTTATAGGAGTAAGGATCATAATAATAAGTTTGATTGGCCTGATGAATAGTTAAAAGCGGGTAAGGTACCTGGCCAAAAACATATCCGCCTTCAACTGTTGCATCTAAGTAACCCAGCTGGGATAAATAAAAACGCTTATCCACCCTTAAACGCAAATTTTGATAATTATATTCCCCGCCAAAAAGGTCTTTTATGCCTTCGTGATAATCAAGACTTATAATTGGATATTTACTCGGGATCGTGATTCTATAAAGCTTCCCCTGAACAAGCGCCTCATGCGGTGCATAACGAAGGTTTAATGTAAGCTCTGACGTTGTTAAATCAGGTACCGTATGTTGTACATTGTTCACCTGGTTTATAAAGGAAAAAGAACCACCAGGCGATTGTTTCCAGCTTTTGAACCCTATGGCATACGAAAAATGATTCTCAAATTCATTTACATAATCTAATTTATAATAATCATTATAAAGATATTTATTGTTGACACCTCTTGTAAAAGAAAGAAGAAAGTTGTCGCTTTGCGCATAAGACAATTCCTCGCCGGGAATTTTTACATCACGTTGAACCGTAGCCTTAATATAACTGTTGGGAAACTTGTAGATAGATTTATTATTGAAAGAATAGGCTGCACTAAAAAGGTACTTAAACTTTTGATCTTTTAAACCATAGGCGCCATACGTTTCTAAATAATACCCGGTACTAAAATCAGTAGTGGTCCTTCCCCCTAAACGTACTCTTGTGCCTTCAACCGGATTAAAGCTTAAAAAAGCACCTATCGGGCCAACTTCAACGGGCCCAAACGATTTAAAACCAACGGCGCCCAAATTGATAACTTCCATCGTTCGCTTATAGGATGGCATAGTTTGCAGGCTATCAATGTTTTTGTAAACATTCGCCTCAACGTTTGTCAGTGTATCACGTCCCCTGGTTTCTGTCCAAAAATGTTCGTCGCGCTGCATTGCTTTTTCGGGGACCAACACATTGGGCCCCGTATACACGCTATCAGGCCGGGGTATATTGATCAGGTAGTTATTATAGGTAATGGTCCTTTCTCCGAAAATGCCTTTATCGCCACCTTTTTTAAGCCCAAAGCTGGCTTTCATTACGCTTTTACTTAAATGATACCGCCCGTCACTGCTTTTTTGATAAGCCAGGTCTACATTCATACCCCGTACCCAGTTCAGGTTGATATTTTTATTTGTCGTTAGCCTTGCTTTTTCTACCGCATAGCGTCCATCCAGTGTAATAATGATAAGGCCTTCAAATAGCATGTCATTCCCATTGCGTGGAGTAAACTCCAGTTCAACCATTTTCTTATCGTCAACCTCAATGGTATCGGCAATAAAAAACTTATAAAAAGCAGGAGCACCATCAGCAATCGGACTCAAAAACTGGTTGGTCATTAAAAATATATTATTCGAATAAATATCCACCTCGGAATACATCCTGTTCAGATAACTATTAACTCCTTCTTCATCGACAAAATTTACGATGTTTACTTTTTTCTCCCCTTCAACAATCGTTTTTGTGCGTTCAGGCTTTTTACGGTAATAAGTTTGGGTGGATTTTTCTTCCATGTAAACCGGTAATAATGATTTGCCGGGCAAATTGACTGTATCGCGGTTGTCGAGTAAAAATTTATATTGATGCAATGGCTTTTTCTGTGCCAGCTTCTCTGAAACATTTATAAATGAAAACTGCAATTTCTCATATTGGCTATATTCGATATAGTCGTAGCTCTGCATTCTGTTTTCGTTTTTATGGGCTATTACCTGCCTGATCAGTTCAACCGCTGGATTATCCT
>JAQNCM010000083.1 GCA_029237615.1 Mucilaginibacter sp. | reverse complement strand
ACTTCGTCTGGTCTTACCTCTACCATTTTTTGTATTTATTTTAGAGTTTTTTGTTTTATTTAGCTACAACTACCCTTTGGGCAAATTCTTTTTTCAATTTCTTTAAATCGCTGGCAATACTGGTATCTACCTGCCGGTCGCCCACTGTAAGTACAAAGCCTCCAATTAGTGAAGGGTCAACCTTTGCATCAAGCTTTATAGTGCCACCGGTAGCGGCCTGTATATCAGCAATCATTTTTTGCTTATTAACTTCAGACAATGCAGTAGCCGAAACCACTTTTGCCCTTATTATGTGTTCCTTAGCGTCGTACATATCAACAAAGGCCTCAGCCGTGGTGTATAAGACCTCGCCGCGGCTTTTATTGATCATCAATTTAAAAAACATAATACTCAGTTTGTTCACTTTTGCGGCAAACACTTCCTCGAGTATATTTAATTTTTTGATGTGGGATACAATAGGGTTAGCCAAAACCGCTTTCAATTCAGGATTTACCCTTAAAGTATGATGAAAAAGATCCATATCATTCTTTATCACCTCTACCAGGTTTTGCTCCTGTGCAAGGTCTATAAGTGATTTGGCGTACCTGGATGCTACTGTTAATTCTGACATTTTTTTATTTAGATGTAAGATTTGAGATTTGAGATTTGAGATTTATGAGTTTGAGATTTTAACCTCCTTTCTCATATCTAAAATCTCATATCTAAAATCTAACTCAATTTTACTTCCTTTAATAATTCTTTAACCAGGTCATCCTGTTTTTTCTGATCTTCAAATTGCTTGCGTAATATCTTTTCAGCAATATCAATAGAAAGTGTTGCTACCTGGTTTTTTACATCAGCCATAGCAATTGCTTTTTGATTATTGATCTCAACGCGTGCAAGCTCTATCTGGCGGGCACCTTCTTTTTGTGCAGAATCTTTTGCCTCGCTGATGATCTGATTTTTAACTTTTGTTGCCTCAGCTAAAATAGTGTCACGTTCGGCACGTGCCAGTTTCAGCAATGCTTCATTTTCACTGGTTAAGCGGGTCATTTCTTCTCTAACCGCTTCAGCTCTTAAAAGGGCCGTTTCAATAGATTGCTCGCGTTCATTTACCGCAGCTAAAATTGGCTTCCAGGCAAATTTACCCAGTATAAATAATAATATACCAAAACATAAGGTGGTCCAAAAAACTAAACCAAGGTCCGGTGTAACTAAATCCATTTTATAGAATATTTTTTATTTTTAAATTAATCAAATTTAAAAAACAACCCGACGCCAACCGCCCCGGGTGTTTTTAAGGCGTTTTCTAAAAGAAAGCTGCAACCACCACCGCGAATAAAGCCACACCTTCAACAAGGGCAGCAGCGATGATCATGTTCAGCTGGATTTTAGAGATAGCTTCGGGCTGACGAGCGATAGCCTCAACAGCTTTACCACCGATCTGGCCAATGCCAATACCAGCGCCAATTGCGGCTAAACCAGCACCAAGGCCGGCAACGCTTCCATGTACTCCGGCTGCAGCTTGCGCTAAAACCATACCGATCATTCCAGTCATTGTGTTTTAAATTTAAACGTGTATATAAAGATAATTAATTACAAAACTTCACTGTGTTCAGTGTGATGCTCCTCAGTCGCCATACCAATAAACAAGGCAGAAAGCAAAGTAAAAATATAGGCCTGCAGAAATGCCACCAATAACTCGATGGTATCCATAAACACTACAAAAACAATGGATACAGGGGAAACCCAAAGTGTTTTAAAAATAAATATTAAAGATATCAAACTCAATATTAAAATGTGACCTGCTGTAATATTTGCAAACAAACGAATCATTAACGCGATTGGTTTGGTGAAAATACCCACAACTTCAACTGGTATCATAATAAAAAACAGCCACCAGGGATTAGGCACAAAAATATGTTTCCAATAATGTTTATTACCGTTAAGATTAACCACAAAAAATATAATAACCGCTAACACTGCAGTTACAGCAATATTTCCCGTAAGGTTATAGCCTCCCGGAAAAAAAGGCACCATTCCAAATAGGTTATTCAGCAGAATAAAAAAGAATATGGTAAGCAGTAAAGGCATAAACCTTGCATACTTTACACCGATATTTGGTAGGGCGATGTCGTCGCGAACAAATAATATCAGGGGCTCCATAAAGGATTGCAACCCCTTAGGCGCTTTGCCTGCACGCTTTTTATAAGCCGAAGCCACGCTTAAAAATACCACAAGCAAAATTGTAACAGCCATAAACATGGATGCCACATTTCGGGTTATTGAAAAATCCAGTACCTTTTTAGAAGCGGCCTCGTCAATGTTGCCGGATGCATCAACAGCTCTGATTTTTTTTCCATCCAGTTTATAGCTGTGATAAAGGCCGGTGTAAACCTTCCCTTCGTCCAATTTTTTCGACGAAAACGTTTCGATGCCTTTATCTGTATAAAGAATAACGGGAAGCGGAAGCGTGTGTTCTCCGAATACAGGCCATGAGTGCGAATCACCAATATGTTCAAGTATTACTTCTTTTGGTTCGAATTTCTTTTCCTTGCCCTCAGATGCCTTTTCCTGGCTGAAAGCCGGGTTAGAAAAAAGGCCTGCGAATAAAAAAAACGCGGAAATCAAAGAAATTCTAAAAAGTTTTGAGTTCAAAATCGAGCTGCTTATCATCTAAATGAAGTTTTCTACTTTAAATTTTCGTGCCGCAAGTTACGCAACAAAACATAAATTTCAAAGGCTGTATTTAATAAATATATATAAACAAAATCAATCAAAAAAATATGCTTATCAGGGGCATTTTTGGACGAAAATGCAAATATAAATATCAAACAGGCTAATATTTTAAAAGTAGTTCCGCCCAAAAAAGCCGGGGTAAAATACTCCTGGTTTTTTTGTTTTGCAATGAGCATTAACATCAATACTAAAAAAGTAAGGGCCGACATAAAAAAGAACACCGTCCAAAACCCATGCGCTAATAAAGAGAAATTACTGGTGTATTGTAGCATCGCCGGCGGAATAGCAATCATTGCAGTAAATAGAAAAAAAAGAAAAATAGACCGGGAGATTTTCATTTATGATATGGGTTTTCTAATAAAATAGGTTATTTCGACGAGGTGGAGGAGACAACTGATGCTCCATGCATGACCTTGGTTTATATTTAATTTTAACTTTTTACTGATCTGATAACAACATACAAAGATACAAAAACGCCAATAAGCGAAAGGATTGCTGTAACCCATTTAACCGGATGGTTAGCAGACTGGTCGATTTTGTAACCTGCATAGGTAAATAAACCAATAATTGCTATCATCTGGAACCCCATTCCGCTATATTTCAGGTAACCGTTTACCGGGCTGCGGTCGTCGTCCTTTTTGTTTTTCTCCATGTGCAAATTTATTAAATCCTATTGCATAATTGTTGCTAAATTAGCAAGGCTTTTATCAAAGCCGGTTTACATTGAAGCGAGTCTCCATATTTCCTACATTAAAACAAGTAAAGCTCTCCCTTTTTGCGTTGATAATTATCTCGGCAGGGTGTTCGCTCGAAAAACAAAGCGGGTTTAACCGTGCCATGCAAAACCTTACGGCACACTATAATATCTTATTTAATGCCAAAGAGATATTAAGGCTAAAGGAACAAAGCTATGCACTGGCTTTTGTTGATAATTACAACGAAATATTAAGCGTATACCAGGATACCACGGCTCAAAGCGCCACACCGGATAAAGACCTGGATGCAGCAATAACAAAAGCAAATACGATTATTAATGTTAAAGAGCAAAGCCATTACCTTGGCGATGCCTACCTGGTATTAGGGAAATCGTATTTCCTGGCGGGAAACTACTTTAATGCTGTTGAATATTTTAGTTTAGTAATACATTCGTTCCCAAGCCGGGTTGATCTAACCCAGGATGCTTTAATCTGGAAAACCCGTACATTGCTATACCTGGACCAATTACCACAGGCAAAGTTCGCTATTGACACGGCCGTACTGAACATCAACCCTAAAAAAAGGATTAACGCTGATATTTATGCAACAAAACTTCAATATGATATAAAGGCCCAGGATTATAAGGATGCCGAGGAAATGGCTAAACAAGCGATCCGCTATTGTCACGATAAAGTACAGCGTCTGCGGTGGACCTTTATTTTAAGCCAGGTACAGGAACTCAATAATAAACCTGCAGAGGCATTTAAAAATTATGCGCAGATAGCAAAAAGCAATGCGGCATTTGAAATGTCGTTTAATGCCAGTTTAAACCGCATACGGATAGAAGAAAATCAGAATGGCATAAAAACAAACCGTACACAAAGGTTACGTGCTTTATTAAAAGACCCAAACAATAAAGAGTTTAAAGACCAGATCTATTACCAGATAGCCGAAATTGAGCTGGCCGAAAAACACGTTGATGATGCTATAAACAATTATAAGCTTTCGATACGCTACAGTTTAAAAAATCAAAACCAAAAAGGACTGTCGTATTTGCGGCTTGCGCAGGTTAACTTTAAAAACAAAGCAAACTATGTGAGCGCTAAAAAATACTACGACAGTACCCTCACTACTCTGCCAAGCAGTTACCCTGGATACCAGCTGATACAAAAAACAGGCAGTAACCTGCAATTACTGGTAGATAGGTTACAGATTATTGCCCGTGAAGATACTTTACAGGCCCTCGCCAAAATGGATGAAAAAACGCGGCTGGCCGTAATAGATAAAATGGTTAATGACAAAACTTTACAGCAGCAAGTTGATTTAAACAACACCCAGGCCGCAAATACCGCAATTAATAACACGGGACCGCTGACAGGGAGCTGGGGTGTCAGTTCTTTCTATTTTTATAATGACAATGCGGTTAGCCAAG
>JAQNCM010000076.1 GCA_029237615.1 Mucilaginibacter sp. | reverse complement strand
GAGCAGGGGATACACCATTGACCAAAAAGATAAACAGGCGCTACGGGAGGCCAATGATGCAAAACCAGATATTGATTTGCTAAAAGCAAGGTTTTATTTCGATGGAGGCTATTACAACAAAGCACTCGCGCTGCTAACAAATAAAGACGTAAACAGCATTAAATTACTACGCGATAAAACAGAGTACTACTACCGTCTTGGAAGGATTTACGAAAAAACGGACAAAGTAAGTGATGCCTTGCTGAACTATCAACGGGCTGTCAACCTGGGTAAAACAACCAGCTACTATTATGCTGCCAACGCCGCTTTAAATATGGGCCTGATGTGCGAGCAACGAAAAGACTATAAACGGGCCGCCAATTATTACAATGAAGCCCTCGCCATGAAAAAACACGAATACCAGGACGACATTGACAATGACTCAAAAGCCGGATTGAAAAGGATAGGACAGTGAGCTTTTGCATTAACGAAAGAGCACGTTCAATTCAAAATGCCAGAAGTTAACTATGCGCCATCGGCGCAAATTGCTGCATGATTTTCTACCGACCTCTTGCCGCTACTGCACAATCTTTTCACTTCAAATTATCAATTGATTCCATGCAGCTATGCGCCATCGGCGCTAAAGGTCGGTAGAAAATATTATTGTAAAATATTTAGCATGCCGTAGGTATGCCACCCCGTATGCTTAACCAAATTTAATAGATTATATTGCCTAAGTTTTACACCTAATCTCAAACAATATTCGCAGACGGTCATGGCAAATACTTATACGCAAATTCATATTCAATGTATAATGGCAGTTAAATTTCGGCAATGTGTAATTCAACCTGCCGGGAAAGAACGACTGCATCAATACATTACGGCAATTATTCAAAATAACGGACATAAACTAATTGCAATAAACAGCATGCCGGATCATTTACACCTTTTTTTCGGTTTCAGGCCAAATCAATCCCTTTCCGATTTAATGAGAGTAGTTAAAGGCGAATCATCTGAGTGGATAAATAAAGAAAAATTTAATTCTTCCATATTCAGGTGGCAGGAAGGCTATGGCGCATTTTCTTATTCCCGGTCTCAGATAAAAGCAGTAGCAGAATATATTGCTAACCAGGAGGAACATCACCGAAAAAAAACATTTATAGAAGAGTATCAACTATTTTTGAAACAGTTTGAGGTTGAATATGATGAGCGTTATGTATTTAAACCTTTAGAATAAATAGGTTGCTGTGTTTTGCACCTACGGCGCAAAATTGTGGTTTGATTTTTTTTCTACCGACCTTTTGCTCCTAACGGAGCAATCTTCTCTATTCAAAACATTAGCAAGTTATACCTTATAAAGACATGCACTATTGGCACAAAAGCAGTCTGTTCAATTCAAAATAGCGACCGTCAAGCCTATCTAAATATGTGTCGTCCGCGCAGTCTGTTTAATTCTATGCAGCTATGCGGCGTCGGCGCTAAGGTCGGCAGCAAAAACAAAGAGAAGATTTTAGCATGCCGCAGCTATGCTACATCTTATCGGCTCACAATAACTGCTTAACGGCTTAAAACAGATAACTTAATCATTCGGGTTCAACGGTAAACCGCACATTCTTCTTCATCGCCTGCAAATGAAAATCGTTCACCTTTTGTTTTAATGCTTCAAAATCAAAATCGTGGTTGGTGCCGCAATCCAGCAGGTTAAAATATAACGAGGGTTTAAGGCTTTCAAAATAATCGGTGATATTACTGCTCCACAACAACTGGCAATTGCCTTTGGTACGGGTTACTATCTCGTAGATGCCATCCTTAAATTCTATGTGTCTTATATGACTTGTTTCTAAATTTCCCTGCGGGTAATAGATCAACACGTTTCCCGGTGTACTTAACAAAGAGGCGGCATAATCCAGGCTATCTTCAACTGATCGTCTACCCGGCTCAACAGAAAATGAACCGAAATACTTTAACCACGGTTTTTTTTCCATCTGCTTTTTTAACGACATCGTGTACAGACCCCTTATCTTTTGTTTTTTATCGATGAGCTTAAAGGAGAGGTATATTCCAAAAAAGCCATCCCAGAAACTAAAGTGGTTGGCCATTAATAAATAGGAATGACCCGGCTTTAGCTCCGCGTCACGGATCACTAACTTATTAAAACGTCGCCTTAAAAGCCATCCTATACACGAGGCTGCACACCTGGTAAAAAAAATTGGAAGCGGCTTTGGTTTAATAATCATATTAATAACCCGGTTAATGCGGCTACGAAACTCCTTTTAATCATTTCATGGCCTTCGTCTAATATAACAACTTTGGCGTCTTTTATTTTTTTGATAAAAGCTTTGCCGCTTGTTGGCGGAAAAGATTTGTCCTTGCGGCCAAATATAAATATGCTTTTTATATTATAATAAGTAATTGCATCCAGTAAAACGGGCTGATTCGTTTCTAAAAAACGCAGGTAAATAAAGCAGGCGTAAAAGTTAAACCTTAACTCGGGCGTACTCACTTCGCTATACAAAATTTTATACGCTTCTTCGTCTATAATTTTAAAGCGCTTGAGAGAACGGAGCAATCCGGTCAGCTTTTTTTCGTCAAGGATGAGCTTCTCTAAAATTTTATTCCCGGCGCTGTATTTGCTGAAAAACGTTATTAATGCGCCGGGCTTCAGGCAGGATGGAGCCGCTACTATATACGCATCAACCTTCGGTGCAAGCTCCTCAACAATTGCGGTTGCAAAATGGGACCCCATTGAATATCCGATCACCGAAAAGCGTTCGATTTTTTCATAGTCACAAAAATCCGTTATCAGGCCTGCCAATGCTGCTTTACTGATCCCCTTTTTAACAGCGGCCAGGCTTTGGTCTTTTAATTTTGTTTCCTTATGAAAAAACAGGTCGAACCCATAAAAAGTGTATTTTTCACCAAGAGTACTTTCTAAAATTTTAAATTGTTTTCCATGCATTCCATAGCCATGAAAGCAAAGCATATTAAGCGGACCATTACCAAACTTATAATAGTGCAGGTTAACAAGGTCATTTTCAAAGTAATGGTCTGTCATTAAGTATATTTCTTTTCTATGTCATACTGAACACAGCGAAGAATCTTCCGTTTCGTACCTTTTACTGTCATTTTTTGAAGAAGAAGATCATTTGCCATTGCTACAAATACATGTTGTTGGGTATCATGCTGAGGCACTCGAAGCCTGTGGCCAAAGGCCTCTGCGCTCACCATTCGACGGGGCTCAGGGTGACACCCCTCTTTTATCTGTTTTTCTCAATTTATAAACCGGCCTCCACCAGAGCTATCCCCCACACATAATCGCCATCATGAGAAATAGTTAAGCTTATTTTAAAGTTGCCGGTATTATTATGAATGATAACTTGCGGCTGTCCCGCGGTTTTTTTCCGGATGATCTCTATTTTTTTCCAGCCTAAGGTTGAGGCGTCAACTTGTTTTATGGCTTTGTATACTGCCTCTTTTGCTGCCCATGTAGACGCATACCGCAAAGTAGCGTCTTCAAACTGTTCGCAATAAGCTATTTCATTAGGCGTATATACTTTTTTTTTGAACAGATCTGTTAATGATGCTATAAAATGCGGGATATAAACCAGGTCGTTGCCGATAGCATACTTTTGATCTGCTGCTATCTCATCCAGCGATTTTAAAATTTCATTCTCCATCTACTGCAAGCCCCATAATGTTAAAGCCACCATCAACAAAATGAATATTTCCGGTTACCCGTTTTGAAAGGTCTGAGAAGTAATAAAGCGCGGTATCCCCTACATCACTTTTATCAATATTGCCAAGCGCCGCCGTGAATTTACCCATTTTACGGAGTTTTCTGACTCCCAGTATACCGACGGAAGAGGTGGTCATTACCAACCCTGCCGAAATAGCATTTACCCTGATGCCCGCTTCCCTGAAATAACTCGCCAGGTACAACACTATATTCTCCAATGCGGCTTTGCTGATTGCCATCCCTGAATAGCCGGGAAATACCCGTTGCGACGCGTTGTAAGTAAGTGTTAAAACCGACGCATTTTGAGCAAAAAAAGGCTTGGCTACCCGGCATATCCGCAGCAAGGAGTAAGCGCTGATATTAAACGAATCCATCAGTTCATCAAAGGGGATGTCGATATATTCAGGTGCAGGCTCGTTGCTGCCAGGCAAACTGTAACACATTACCTTCTGACTCCCAAAAGCCACGCCATGCAGCACATAATCAATAGGGCCAGCCTCCTTGTGCACCATTTGAATAAATGTTGTTATCTCGTCTTCGTTCCGAACGTCCACTTCGGCAGATAAGCGGCTGTCCATACCGTTTTGCTGCATCAAAAACAACACCTCTTTCCCTGTTTCAGCAACGTAGCTCAACGCTACCTTACAGCCGGATTGATGCAGTTTTACAGCAATATCATAAGCAATGGAGCTTTCGTTCCTTACTCCAAAAATTACAGCAACTTTATCTTTATTATTTATCATTATATATCTCTCGAAACAAACATTGCGCTGTTTGTGCCGCCAAACCCATAGTTTAAACAAGCTATGCGATTAATTTCTTTGGCAAATGTTTTTTGTGGCACCAAATGACGATAGGCGGCCAACGGTTTATCCGGCCCCTGCCAATGATCCGTTTTTTGAAAGCCTTCCAGTTCCGGGTTCAGTGTTTCCGAGTTCAGGCAGGGCAATACCTTTTGATTTTGAAGCATCAATAATGCGGTAATCAATTCTACCGAACCAGCCCCGCCCAGCATGTGCCCAAACTGGGATTTGGGCGCCGATATGTGGTATCCTTCTTCTCCCAATGCATCCACCACGCTCAGCAATTCAACCGAGTCGCCAACTGGTGTGGATGTGCCATGCATCTTAACAACATCGGGCCTTAACCCTTTATCGGGCATCAGGCCCTTCCATAACCTTTGCTGTCCCGCAAATGAGGGATAAAACATATCACCGTCTCCATCAGAGTTATTAAAGTAGTCGTCAATAACGCCAAGAATATTCGCTCCGCGGGCCTTCGCCATCTCATATTCTTCAAGGGCAACGATCCCCGCTCCAAAGGAACAGACAAACCCGTTTCTTTGCGTATCAAATGGGCGCGAACTTTGTTCCGGCGTAAAGCCTTTACTCAGTATCATCATACCGTCGAAACCGATAAACGTTTCCAACGCGGTACCCTCTACTCCGCCGGCAATAATGCGGTCCTGTAAGCCGAATTTTATCAGCCGGTAAGCGTATCCGATGTTACCAAGTCCGGTAGCACAGGCGGATGTTATGGATTCGCAAATACCTTTTGTTTTTAACAGGCAGGATATATTAGCTGCTTCGCGGTATGACATACTGCGGTCAACGGTATGTGCCCCGGCTATTCGGGCTTTTTTTCCTAACTGAAAGAAATAATGCCACGCCACCCTTAGTATCTGGTTACCCGCTCCGCCTGAACCAACTATTACACCTGTTTGTTCAGATTCAATTTCTTTTATAGTCCAGCCGGCCATTTTGGTAGCCTCTTGTGCACCCAGCATTGCCCAGATACTACCCATATCAGCCGTTGCCAGGTTTATATCTGGTATTCTTCCAAGTCTATCAATATAAGTTTCCGGGTATCTTTCAGTAAGTGGAGCCAAAACAGGCTCTAAGCCCATTTCTTCTTCGGTTATATATCCTGAAACTGTAGACCGTATCTGCTTACTATACTGATGCGCCAGATCCCATTCGCGTATCAGGCTTTGATCTGTGAAAAGCTTTTTGTTAAATTCATCCAGGTTTGAACAAGTTGGAAAAGCCCCTCCCATGCCCACAACTGCCACTTTTCTTCCTGCTACCTGCATATAATTATTTCTCTTCTCTTGCTTTAACCATAATAATCAAATCGACAATGTCTTTCACCTTTGAACCCATGTGATCGATGTCGTCGTCGTCAAACTCAATGCCGAATTTATGTTCAACTTTTGCAGCTATGTTGATCAGTTCTGTTGATGGTGTGCTTAAATCGGTCAGGAAGTCTGTTTCTTCTGTTACCCCAACCAATTTTTCAGGATCGATTGTCCTTACTGTTCTTAATATCTCTATTAAACCATCAATTATTTCCTGTCTTTCCATTTTATTCCTGTTTTTTAAAAAGTTCAAGTTTTAATGCTCTTCCCGTGATGTCAAATAATTCGGCCACGAGTTTAAAATCTTTGCTAATATCATATTTTAATACTCTTTCTTCGGTAAAGTCCTTAAAATAATCATCCAGATCAAGTCCCTGGGGCACTTTAAAAATCCGTCCGTTGCATACCATTTGCCGCCATTTATAAAAAGTGATATACCCTATACTTATAAATGTGTCGCCGGTTTCCAGGTAACTATGAAAATGTACACTGCCAATGCTAATAAAAGCCGGGATAAATTTTTCTTTTAATTCGTTAAGCGAACAGTTCAATTTACGGCACTCTAAAAAAGTAGCACACGAAACCACGCTTGCCTGCGCAAACGCTTCTACCTGGTCAACTCCTCTGAATATCCCAAAATGATCAGCAACGTCTTTTTCTTTTACTGTATAGCTTGCCACAATCCCTTTATCGGCTAAATGCCAATGGTAGTTGTCTACTAACCTCTTCGACGGACCATGTAATAATAAATCAGATGGATTAACACCAACAAGGCTGCCCTGTTTTAAGATGTCTAGTTTGGATTCTTTGTCGCTGATCATATCAGGCCCCCGTTGATGTGGATATTTGTTCCGTTTATATACGATGCCTTATCCGACAGCAGGAACTCAATGGCATCTGCTATATCCTCAACCTTTCCAAATCGCTTTGCAGGGATCATATTCATGTACTTCTCTTTAATCGCTTCAGGTATCCCTGCTGTCATATCGGTTTCAACAAATCCCGGTGATACGCTCAGCACCCTGATGCTGTGGTCCTGGTTTAAGGCGGCGGCTTCCTGTGCCAATGAACGGGAAAGTGCTGTCAGCCCGGCTTTGGTTGCTGCATATACAGATTGAAATGCATTGCCGCTTTCGCCAACTACGGAGCTTATATTAATAATTACACCCGTATTATTGAGGCCAAAAATTTTCATGGCGGTTTTACATATCATTATCGGCGCCCTTAAATTTACATTCAGCATGGCGTCGACCTCCCGGTCGGGCTGAAAATTTAACGGTTTATCAAAAGTCACCCCTGCGTTATTAATTACGGCATACAAGGTATCACCATGAAACTTTTTTAATTGCTTGCAAAAATTAGCCAGTTGATCATTATCCGAAAAATCAGCACATAAGATATGACTGCCTGGCTCTATTGAGGTAAAGCTTTCTTCTTTTGAAGCATGTAAAATTAATTCGTACGTTGAAGATAGCTTTTTTGAAATAGCTAAGCCCAAACCTTTACTGGCTCCGGTTATTAATACCTTTTTTTTATCCATCGGCAGGCTTCAAAACTAAATATTTCATTGCAATATAATAAATTTAAATATTTGAGGACATGGGTGCTGTAATATGTAACAAAAGAACAACCCTAAGCAGATTTTACATCTGTTTAACACTATTACGATAAATTGCTGTTAAACTTGCACCGTTGAACCCTTTAATCATTAAGCAGGTTCATTATCAACGAAATCACACAGTTAAAATGAAGATCGGAATTGTTTGTTACCCAACCTTTGGAGGAAGCGGGGTTGTTGCCACAGAACTGGGCAAAGGCCTTGCAGACAGAGGGCACCAGGTTCATTTTGTAACTTATAA
The DNA here is from genome assembly GCA_029237615.1 of Mucilaginibacter sp. Classification (GTDB taxonomy): domain Bacteria; phylum Bacteroidota; class Bacteroidia; order Sphingobacteriales; family Sphingobacteriaceae; genus Mucilaginibacter. The sequence goes on along the minus strand of JAQNCM010000076.1, from coordinate 22,490 downwards.
TCAGCCGGCCCGGTTAGATTTATTTTCCGAAAATTTATTTTACCACGAAGTTTCGGTTTCCAATTACCCACTTTTCGATTTTCCGCCATATGAGCTTGCCCTGGCCAGCCGCCTGGTAGATGTGGTACGTTTTGAAAAACTGGATATCCTGCACGTGCACTACGCAATTCCACATGCCTCCGCTGCCTTTATGGCAAAACAAATATTATTAACTTATGGTATATATATCCCGGTAGTTACTACTTTGCATGGCACTGATATTACCCTGGTGGGTCGCGACCGCACTTTTAAACCGGTAGTTACCTTTTCTATCAACAAATCAGACGGCGTAACAGCGGTTTCCCAGCATTTGAGAAGCGATACCTATGAGTTTTTTGAGATAGAAAATGATATCCGGGTAATCCCTAACTTTATTGACCTTACCCGTTTTAACCTCAAAGCAAAGGACCATTTTAAAAAGGCTATTGCACCAGCTGGTGAGAAAATTGTGGTGCATACTTCAAATTTCCGCAAAGTGAAACGCACGCAGGATGTCATAAAGATATTTGCCAAGCTTGTTAAAACGATCCCTGCCAAATTATTGATGGTAGGTGACGGCGGCGAGCGTTCTTATTGCGAGCAACTAAGCCGGGACCTGGGCATTTCAGACCATGTGCGGTTTTTAGGCAAGCAGGACGCGATAGAAGAAATACTTTCTGTATCCGACTTGTTTTTAATGCCTTCGGAATCTGAAAGTTTTGGTTTGGCAGCGCTGGAAGCAATGGCTTGTAAAGTACCTGTTATAAGTTCAAATGCCGGCGGCCTGCCTGAGTTAAATGTGGACGGCGTAACCGGCTTTTTACAAGACATTGGTGACGTTGACGCCATGGCCGAAAAAGCCATTTATATATTAGAAGACGATGAAAGGCTGCAAATATTTAAAGACAACGCCCTGGCCCGCGCCAAAGAATTTGACCTCGCTAATATTCTTCCCATCTATGAGGACTATTACGTAGAGGTAATTGAAAAAACAAAAGAGAAGGTATAAAAAGTTGAAAGCAAAAAGCCGAAAGTTAAATAACTTTCGGCTTTTTGCTCGCTTTGGTCTTTAAGCTTTCCGCTCATTCAGCTGGTGCAAATTTCAGGCAAACCGGATTCCCTATTTCAATATCGGCCCCAAAACGGTTTATTTTACCTGTTTTCTTGTCAATCCGGTAAACAATGATGTTGTCGCTATTCTGGTTTGCTACTAATAAGAAATTACCGTTAGGGTCAATAGTTAAATCGCGGGGATTTTTTCCATAGGCGGACACACGTTGAACAAAGGCTAGCTCACCTGTTTCTTCATTAATGGCATAAACGCTGATCTCATTTGTTTCCAGCCTGTTTGAAGCATATAAGAATTTCCCGTCAGGAGATATTTTTATAGCAGCTCCGGCAGTTTGTCCCTTAAATCCATCGCTCAACAAAGTGATAGACTGCTTTTCCTTTAGCTTCCCATTATCATAATCAAGTACATGCACTGCCGACCCCATCTCTGTAAGCAGGTAAACATGTTTTTTATCATTTGAAAAAGTGATATGTCGTGGCCCTTCACCATCTTTTACGTTTATGAAAGCGGGAGATGCCGGGCTTAATGGTTGTGGATGCGAGGCATGGTACCTCATTATGTTTAATTTATCAGTTCCAAGGTCGCTGTATAGCACATATTTCTCATCAGGAGATAACATGGCAATATGCACATGCGGAGCTTCCTGTCTATCCTTATTAACACCGTGGCCTTCATCCTTTACAAGCTGTGAAACCGCGCCGAGAGATCCATCCTTATTAACCGGTAAAACGGACAAGCTGCCGCCGCCGTAATTAGCCACAAATACGTTTTTTTGCTGTTTATCCACCGAAATATAGCAGGGGTCGGCACCGGATGACGGCTCTTTATTTATAAATACAAGTTTGCCTTGCTTTGGATCAAAGCTGAAAGCACTCACTTCGCCATTTTTCCCGGTCTCATTTACCGCGTAAACATATTTATTGTTGCTTGCAACACACAGATACGAGGGGTTGTCTACCCCGTCAATCTCATTTAAATATTCCACACGGCCTGTTTCGGCATAAAAGCGGTAAACATAAATGCCTTTACTTTTTCCCGTAGTATAAGTACCTATGAGCAGGTCGTAAGTTGAAGGCGCTGTTTTTTTATGCTGGGCATAGATCAATACCGGGAACAGCAGCGAAATGATTAGCAGGAATTTTTTCATGGTTGGATGAATTAGTTACCGGCTGCAAGATATGAATTTCAACGGAAAGCTGAAATTAGTGATTGGAGATTGGCGGTTAGAGGTTAGATTTTTTGTGCCGTAATTTGTGTTACAACTAATCTCTAACCTCCAACCACCAATCACTATAAAAGATGCTTTAGCTGGATAACTTCGCTTTCTTCCAGATAGCGCCAGCGGCCGCGGGGTAGGTCTTTTTTTGTAAGATTGGCGTATACAACCCTGTCGAGCTTCACCACTTCATAGCCCAGGTGTTCAAATATGCGACGTACAATGCGATTTTTACCGCTGTGTATCTGTATACCAATTTCTCTTTTTGTTCCACCTGATACGTATGATATTGAATCAGGTTTTATTAACCCGTCTTCCAATTCTATACCAAAACCAATTTTATTAAGGTCGCCCTGGGTTAAGGTTTTATTGAGTTCAACCTGGTATAATTTAACAACGCTATTACGCGGATGCGATAGTTTATCCGCAAGTTCTCCGTCGTTGGTCATCAAAAGCAAGCCGGTAGTGTTCCTGTCTAAACGGCCAATAGGGTAAATGCGTTCTTTGCTGGCTTTTTCAACCAGGTGCATTACGGTACGGCGTTCCTGCGGGTCTTCCGTAGTGGTGATATAATCTTTGGGTTTATTTAATAATACATAAACCATTTTCTCTCGTTTCAGCAATTCGCCGTTATAGCGTATATCGTCTTTCAGGGGGTCAACTTTATGTCCGAGCTCAGAAATAACTACGCCGTTTACCGATACCACTCCTGCAACAATCAGCTCGTCGGCCTTGCGGCGTGAGCAGATACCTGCATTTGAAATGTAACGGTTAAGCCTTATTAAGCCGGAATCTTTACTTTCAGCACCCTTTTTACGGCCGCGTAATGTTTTGGCCGGGACACTGGTATCGGGTGTTATCTTAGGATAAGAAGGTTTTGAACGTTGCGGCCTGTCTGCGCTATAAGGTCTGTCTTCGCCGTCCCTTTTAAATCCGCCGGAGGCGGCAGATAATCTGCCGGTAAACTTTTTATCGCCGGGCCTATCGCTGCTGAAGCTTCTTTTCGGCCTGTCCTCAGATCCGGATGAACCCTGAGATCTGTTGCGTGTGCCATACGACTTCTTTTCGCCCGATGATTCGTCTCCAAAACTTCTTTTGGGCCTGTCATCGGCTCCAAATGAACCCGGTGATTTACTTCGGGAACTAAATGGTCTCTTTCCGCCTGTTGATTCGCCACCAAAAGATTTTGGAGGCCTTGCGTCATTATCGGCTATCCTGCCGGTATAAGGTCTGCCTTTAGGTGCAAAAGCTTTCTTCTCACCCGATGAAGAACTATCTGCAGCTCTGCCCGTATAAGGTCGTTTTCCGGGAGAAAATGCTTTTTTCTCCCCTGGGCCGCCGCTAAAGCTGCTTGCCGGCTTGTCGCCGCCTTCCTGCCTGCTTTGATAGGGTTTGCTGCTGCCGGATGATGAAAAAGATTTCTTTTCACCGGAGCGTTCACTGCTATATTTTTTTGAAGGTCGACTGCTGCTGGTTTGATCAGAACCTGATTTGGAATTTCCCCTGGTAGAGGATGATCTTTTTGGCCTGTCATCAGCGTTAGAAGTTCTGTTTGATGATCTGCCGGATTTGTCGTCGCGACTGTTCCGTGGTCTCTTGAATACCATAATTTTTTATTTAGCGCTTTCGCAGCGTGAGGGTCAAAGTTAGTGTTTTTTAGGCTATAATAACAATTTTTTTACAACCTTAAAAATCGGTGTTTAACCGCTTTTAAACGCAGTTTTTGAACCGAAACGCCACCTTGTCAGGCATCTAAAAAAGCTAAGTATTTGATAATGTGCTTCATATAATTTACCTTTGCGGCACATTCTACCAAATGTAGTACTTATGAATAAAAAAGAAATGACTAAACGACACCTAATTACGTGCTCCGTAATTGTGCTGCTGGTTATCTTTTCCGCTATTAATATCCGTGGTGCAAAAGCTGGACCACAGATCAAAAAATCAGCAAAATCAAGCGCTCGCATTCCGTACAACGGATCAAAATTTATTTTCACAACTGCCGACGACGAAAACGATTACAGCTTTGCAAACGAAGCTTTACCCTTGCGGGACGCCGGAGTTAAGCGCAGGCTGCAGCTTTCATTGCGGAAGCATAATTTCAGGAATGTTCAATCCAATATCCTGCAAAACAAAGCAGACCGGATATTTCCGATAATTGAGCCTATATTAAGCGCTTACGGCATTCCCGATGACTTTAAGTATCTGCCGCTGGTGGAAGCCGGCTTTAGTGAAGGCACTTCGTCAAAAGGCGCCAAGGGTTTATGGCAATTTATGCCCGGCACTGCGCGCACTTACGGGCTTAAAGTGGGACATGGGATTGATGAGCGTACCAACATCCGCAAATCAACCATCGCCGCCTGCCGTTACATTAAAGAACTGTATGTTGAATTTAACAGCTGGACATTAGCCGCTGCTGCTTACAACAACGGTTCAATTAAAATGGAACAGGCTATTAACCGGCAAAACGAGGATAATTATTTCCGTATGCATTTAAACCGCGAAACCGCAGCCTACGTGTATAACCTTATTGCCATGAAAGCGATCATCACCCATCCGGTGAGATTTGGCTTTAAAAAGAATTACAAATTAAAATATTTTAATCCCGGCTCATCAGAGCTGCTGGCGATTAATGAATAAACGGATTTAATCCATTATAAGAAAAATATATTACGGAGCACATGAGGCCCGTCATCCCATCTGGATGGCGGGCTTTTTTATGTATAGTTGATTATGTGCATAGTTCTTTCAGGATGGTTATTAAGCATGGACCGACAACAGACAGGCGATCCTCCACTTAACCAGCTTAACGTTAAATTTTACATTAATCAGTACATCGCCAGCTGTGCTAACCTTATGAAACACCGCTGCTTTTGCGTATATTTGCGAACTTTTTTAGTATAAATGCGGCCGCTTAAAACCATGCCGCGTGTTATCTGTTTTTTTACAGTATATATGATTGAAAAACCTTTAGACCTGGGCGAGCAAAATGAAGTTGAAGTTTACGGGGCCCGGGTACATAATTTAAAAAATATTGACGTTTCCTTTCCGCGTAACCAGCTGGTAGTGATCACCGGCCTTAGTGGCAGCGGAAAATCCTCACTTGCTTTTGACACCATTTATGCCGAAGGTCAGCGCCGTTATATGGAAACTTTTTCGGCCTATTCCCGCCAGTTTATGGGCGGCATGGAAAGGCCGGATGTTGATAAAGTTTCGGGCCTTAGCCCGGTGATCGCGATAGAGCAGAAAACGACAAGTAAAAATCCGCGTTCAACCGTTGGTACCATCACCGAGATATACGATTTTATGCGTTTGCTTTTTGCGCGCACAGGAGAGGCATATTCTTATGTGAGCGGCGAAAAGATGGAGCGCATGTCGGAAGAGCAGATACTTCGTACTATATCCGAGAAATTTAACGGGCAGCCCGTAAATATTCTGGCGCCGGTTGTAAAGGCAAGAAAGGGCCATTACCGCGAACTTTTTGAGCAGATTCGTAAACAAGGATATTTAAAGGTTTGGGTAGATGGCGCTATCGCTGATGTAGAACCTAAAATGCAGGTAGACCGCTACAAGATCCACGACATTGATATTGTGGTTGACCGTTTGGTGATCACTGAAAACGACGCCAAGCGTTTGTACACATCTATCCAAACTGCGTTAAAGATTGCAAAAGGTATCATCCGTATAGCGGATAAAGACAATAATGTAGCTTATTACAGTAAATATTTGATGGACCCGGTTTCGGGAATATCATATGATGAGCCTCAGCCAAATACGTTTTCTTTCAATTCGCCTTATGGCGCCTGTGAAAAATGCAGCGGGCTAGGTTATATTTTCGAGATAGACGAGGCTTCTGTTATACCCAATCCAAAGCTAAGCATCTTGAACGGCGGTCTTGCACCGATAGGTGAATACCGCGAAACCTGGATATTCCAGGTATTAAAGGCGCTTGCTAAAAAGTATGAATTTTCATTATCAACCCCAATTGAAAAATTATCAAGGGACCACCTGGACATCATTCTGAACGGATCACCGGAAATGATCACAGTTGCTGTTGAGTATAACAAATGGAATGTACAAAGCTACCAGCTGGCTATCGATGGTGATATCCGCATGCTGGAAGAGCAACAGGAGCGACGCGGCGATGAAGGGATGGACGACATGGAGAATTACCGCGTGTTAAAAACATGCCCGGTTTGTGATGGGGCCAGGCTAAAAAAAGAGTCTTTACATTTTAAGGTTGATAACAAAAATATTTTTGAGCTGGCCTGCATGGATATTCGCACCCTGCAGGATTGGTTTGCCAACCTGGAAGGCCGGTTATCTGAGAGGCAGAATGTAATTGCAAAGGAGATTTTAAAAGAAATACGAGCGAGGATTGTTTTTTTGCTGGATGTTGGTTTAAGCTACCTGACACTCGACCGTACCGCTAAAACATTATCAGGCGGCGAGGCGCAACGGATCCGCCTGGCTACACAGATTGGTTCGCAGCTGATGAATGTAATGTACATTTTAGATGAACCCAGCATCGGTTTGCACCAGCGCGATAACGAACGCCTGATAAATGCATTGAAGAACCTGCGTGACCTTGGCAATACGGTACTGGTTGTTGAGCACGATAAAGACATGATACTGCATGCCGACCATGTAATAGACATGGGCCCCGCTGCCGGGGTACATGGAGGACAGATTGTAGCACAGGGTACACCACAGGAATTAATGAAATGTCATACGCTTACTACCAGTTATATTAACGGTGAGCGTGAAATTTCTATACCGGAAAAACGCCGCGAAGGCAATGGCAAGGTATTAAGCCTTAAAAAGGCTACCGGTCATAACTTGAGGAAGGTTTCGGTTGATTTTCCTTTAGGTAAGCTGATCGGGGTCACCGGTGTATCGGGAAGCGGCAAGTCGAGTTTAATTACCGAAACGTTATATCCTATTTTAAACCACCATTTTTTCAGGGCAAAGAAACATCCGCTGCCTTATGAAAAAATTGAAGGGCTGGAACATATCGATAAAGTAATAGAGATAGATCAAACACCGATAGGGCGTACGCCGCGTTCAAATCCGGCTACTTATACGGGTGTATTTTCCGATATCCGCAACCTGTATGTACAACTTCCTGAATCAAGGATCAGGGGGTATAAGCCGGGGCGCTTTTCATTTAACGTAAAGGGCGGGCGATGCGAAACATGCCAGGGTGCAGGATTGAAAGTTATTGAAATGAATTTTTTACCCGATGTGCAGGTGCCGTGCGAAGAATGCGGCGGCAGGCGATATAACCGGGAAACACTGGAAGTGCGCTATCGCGGAAAATCCATAAGCGATGTGCTGGATATGAGCATTGAAGATGCCACCCCGTTTTTTGAACACATACCGGCCATTTACCGCAAGGTTAAAACCTTATTTGATGTGGGCCTGGGGTATATTACCCTTGGTCAGTCATCTACCACGCTGTCGGGCGGTGAGGCGCAGCGCGTTAAGCTGGCAACAGAGCTTTCAAAAAAAGATACCGGCAATACGTTCTACATACTTGATGAACCTACTACCGGTTTGCACTTTGAAGATATTAATGTGCTGCTGGGTGTATTAAATCAACTGGTTGATAAAGGAAACACCGTACTAGTGATTGAGCATAACCTGGATGTAATTAAAGTGGTCGATCATGTAATTGACCTCGGTCCTGAAGGCGGTTCCGGCGGCGGTAAAGTTTTATTTTCAGGGACGCCGGAAGGCTTATGTAAAGTAAAAGAAAGTTTTACAGGTCAGTTTTTGAAAAAGGAAATGGGAATTAAATAATCAGATCCCCCGGCTTATTGTGCCTAGTATCTCTTTAACTGTTCTCTTATACTGTTCTCCTGTTTTCATATTTTTTATAGTTAGCAAACCGCTTTCCATTTCTTCGCTGCCAATGAGGATCACATAAGGAATGTTTTTGCCGTTCGCATAGTCCAGCTGTTTTTTAATTTTCGCCCCGGCGGGGTAGAGCTCCACATTAACATCCTGGTTACGTAATTCCTGTACCATGGGCAATGCAAATTTTTCTCCGTCCTTATCAAAGCAGCAGATTAGTAATTGAGTCGATTGGTTGCTTGCTTCAGGGAACAGGTTAAGCTCGTCCATTACATCATAGATCCGGTCGGCACCAAAAGAAATACCAACCCCGGTAAGTCCTTTCAGTCCGAACATCCCGGTAAGGTCATCATACCTGCCTCCGCCGCCAATACTGCCCATGGCCACTTCATTAGTCTTCACCTCAAATATGGCCCCGGTGTAATAATTTAATCCACGTGCAAGGGTGATATCCAGTTCCACAATTGCAGTTTGCAGCTTAAAGTTGTTGAGATATTCAAAAACGATCTCAATTTCATTACATCCCTGTAAGCCAATTTCTGATGCGGCCAGCGCTTTACGCAAATTATCCAGCTTTATGGTATTTGAACCCTCTAATAATATCACAGGTTTTATTTTCTCTATATCCGCTACGCTGAAGCCTTTTTCCAGCAATTCTTTTATCACACCATCCAACCCGATTTTATCCAGCTTGTCAATGGCAACGGTAAGATCGATGATATTATCAGCCTTGTCAATCACTTCTGCAATACCTGAAAGTACTTTTCTATTATTGATCTTTATGGTGAAGTCTTTTAAACCGAGCTTGCTTAACGCTTCGTCATAGATCAGTATAAATTCGGCTTCATTAAGTAAGGAATCTGAACCGACCACATCCGCATCACATTGATAAAACTCACGATAACGGCCTTTTTGTGGCCTGTCGGCGCGCCAAACAGGCTGCACCTGGAAACGCTTGAACGGAAATGTAACCTCATTCTGATGCATTACCACATACCGGGCAAAGGGAACCGTAAGATCATAACGGAGCGCCTTTTCGGAGATGATCGGCGTAAGCGTTTTTGAGTTGAACTCAAAGCTTTCCGCTTTTTGCTTACGGCTTTCTGCATCATTCCAAAAATCGCCGCTGTTCAATATTTTAAAGATCAGTTTATCGCCCTCATCGCCATATTTGCCGGTTAAGGTCGAAAGATTTTCCATTGATGGTGTTTCTATCTGCTGGTAGCCATATTTGCGAAAAACGCTTTTAATAGTATCGAAAATAAAGTTACGCCTCACCATTTCTACAGGTGAAAAGTCTCTGGTGCCTTTTGGTACGGATGGTTTGATGGATGCCATTCTGCAAATGGACAAAGTATAATGAATTGAACCATACGGAAAGGGCTTTCCTGGTCATGCTGGGTAATAAACCCCTTTTTACCCGGTAAACGGAGAACCTCGTCAAACCTCCGGCAAAAAAAAACTCCTCTTTAAGCTTAAATAACATAAATTTGATGTTATGCATATTATTGCCCAAACGCCCCGCTTTTCGATTCGCAATTTTAAGCCTGATGAAGAAGAAGTTTACCTGTCTCTTTTTGATGATGCTTTTGTTTTAGTTCATATCCCGAAAAGAACCAGGAAAGAAAACAGCACTATTTTCCGGAGCGCATTAAACGATTATGCTGCAGGTAAAACAGTGGGAAGGTGGGGGCTGTTTAACAATAATGACAATGAATTTATCGGTATGTGCCTGTTAAGAGACTTCGATGGCGTTACAGGAAAAATTGAGTTGGGTTATGTATTGAGCAGAAAATACTGGGGCAAAGGAATAGCCTCCGAAGTGGCCCTTATCATGACCAATTATGCCTTTACACATACCGGGGCAAATGAGATAGTTGCAGTAACTACGCTCGAAAATATACCATCGCAAAAAGTACTTGAAAAGGTCGGGATGTGCCGTCTTGATAACATTTTGAGGGATGGCGAAGAGTTGGCCTTTTTCAGTATCGAAAGATGAGGCTATTATTTTTAATAATTTTAACGGGGAATAATCAAAGTTGAAAGACATGTAAAAAAATCAGAGGCCAACATTATTTGTATTTCATTAAACGGATTTAAAATTAATAAATCCTGATCCCTGATACAATACATGACGCGTTTGCACCATGGGGCCAGATTTAAAAAAATTATTATCTTTTGCATTCCGGCAAATAGTAAAATTGCTCAAAACTCTATAATTTCTCCTCTTGAAGCCGTAGCTTAATACGTAAAAACTTCATATTTTAGCTTGATAAACATATTCATCCACAATGAAAAAGCTTTACTTTTTATTCTTCCTCTTTTTTTCACAACTAGCCTTCGCCCAAAAAACCTATATCCAATGCGGCAGGTTTATTGATGGCATTTCCAATACCGCTATAGAACATGTTACCATCATTGTTAATGGTAACACCATCGAAGAGATAAAACAAGGCTATTTTGCTGGCGGCACGGGCGACAATACGATTGTTTTAAAAACCAAAACAGTAATGCCCGGCCTTATTGACTGCCATGTTCACCTGGAAAGCCAGGGCAGCAAAACTTCACTTTTGGAAACTTTTACCTTAACCGATGCTGACATTGCTTACCATGCGGCCGTTTATGCCAAAAGAACCCTCCTGGCAGGTTTCACCACCGTACGTGATTTAGGTGGATCAGGAGTAAATATCAGTTTAAGAAAAGCCATTAAACAGGGTTTGGTTGACGGGCCGCGGATTATTACTGCAGGCAGGGCCATCTCTGCAAGCGGCGGGCATATGGATAACTCGGATGGGTTTCGCGATGATGCTTTTAATCACAAAATGGGGCCGGATGATGGAGTTGCCGATGGCCGCGATGAACTGATCAAGGCTGTAAGGCTGCAAATTAAGAGAGGTTCGGATGTTATAAAGATCGCCTCAACCGGAGGTGTGCTGGATTTAAGCGAGAACGGATCGGGTGCAGAATTTAGCATTGATGAAATTAAAGCAGTAGTTGAAACAGCTAAAGATTACGGTTTAAAAGTGGCCTGTCATGCTCATGGCGCCGAAGGGATCAAAAGAGCAATATTAGGTGGGGTTACGTCCATAGAACATGGGACTTTTATGAATGAAGAAGACATGGAGCTGGCTAAAAAATACGGTACTTATTATGTCCCTACCATTATCGCCGGAAAGTCAGTAGCAGACTCCGCAAAAATAAACGGTTACTTCCCGCCTGTAATAGCCCGGAAAGCCCTGGAGGTAGGAACACAGATCCAGCAAACATTTGCAAAAGCCTATAAAGCCGGCGTAAAAATAGCTTTCGGTACAGATGCCGGCGTATATGCACACGGTAAAAATTATCTTGAATTTCAATACATGGTGGAGGCCGGCATGCCGCCGATGGAAGCTATAAAATCGGCAACCACCGGTGCTGCCGATCTCCTTGGCATAAGTAACAAAACCGGAAGCATCAGCAAAGGTAAAATGGCTGATATTATTGCCGTCGACGGGGATCCGCTCACTGATATTAAAACCATGAAAAATGTGTCATTTGTTATGAAGGAAGGGAAAATATACAATCAATAAATTATGTTGAAAATTAAAACACTTTCATCATTTATTCTAATGGGCCTGATCACCGGCCTTACGATAGTGAGAGATCATGTAAGCGGGGTCATGGAAAATACAACAGCCATCTACAGCGTATCAAATTAAATGATAATGCCTCGGTTCAAGCCGCTGATGACGCAATCAAACAGATCAATGATCTTAAATAGTCAATCAGATTTTATTAAATATTGATAAAAAAGAGCCGAAACTACCCGTTCCGGCTCTTTTTTTAAACAGCTTATGAAACTTCCTCCAAAAATGCTATTAATTGCTCTATTGCATTAGCACGGTGGCTGATCCGGTTCTTTTCTTCCAGGCTCATTTCGCCAAAGGTTATATCATAGCCATCTGGCTGAAATATTGGATCATAGCCAAACCCTTCGGTACCGGAACGCTCTTTCCTGATGGTGCCTTCAATTATTCCCTCAAAAAAATATTCTTTACTGTTCCATATTAACGAAATATCGGTCACAAAGCGGGCCTTACGGTTCGCAGTTCCTTTTAATTTAGCAAGCACCTTATTGATATTTGCCTGATGGTTTCCATATTCGCCGGAGTATCTTGCCGAAAATACTCCCGGTTCCCCATTCAATGCGTCCACCGATAGGCCGCTGTCATCGCTAAAGCAATTAAGGTTGTATTTGTTATGTATATAGTGGCTTTTTATCGATGCGTTTTCCCGGAAGGTCTTTCCTATTTCTTCAATATCATCGTAACAGCCTATATCGTCCAGGCTCAATATTTTTATCTGTTCACCAATTTTTGAAACAACCTCCTCCAGCTTATGCCGGTTATTTGTTGCAAATACTAACTGCCTTGTCATACTACCATTGTTTCATTTGCTCCCAAAATGTTTTTTTATTTTCATTGCTATCCATCATTTCGTCAAAACTAAATGTGAATAATGCCGGGCAATTATTTAATTGCTGCAACTTGTTCTGTTCAATTTTTACTATTCTTGGTGGCAAGGCATTATTTCCAAGTATCAGCAGTTTTCGCGGCTTAAAAAACCCGGTCAATTGGTCAAAGGATGCTTCCGGATGAGCCGACCTGTTTAAAACAGCGGTGTCATCTAAACTAATTTCCAATCGTTTTAAAGTACTTTCAAGTGCCATAAGGTGTCTTTCCGGCATAAATTCAACGTCAGGATAATGAACTATAACAAGAAAGTCTTTTTTATAACCCCCCAGGTAATTAAACTTTACCGTAACCGTTTCTATTGCAGGCTGAAATACCGGCTCAACAGCCGTTAAAGGTTTCGCCGGCGCTTCAAACACTGCTTTTTCTTTGTTTAGCAGGTACAGGTCATCCTGCATAATAAAACTAAAAGCGGCCGGGTTTTCTACTCTCATAAAGATAACAGTTATTTCTTCGCCCAAAACAGGCTGAAAGGTATATACTTTAACAAATTTTAACCAAAAGTAATTAAACAGTTTGAAGCATTATCGGCATATTCGCACAATTATTATGCTGCCATTATTAATGCATTTAATTATACAGCCATTATTAATAATTTTTACCGAAATTTGAGGTTTTAATCCTGTTGTCAGCCAGGATGTTCAATTAACATAAAGATACATGAGAAAGTTTGGGATAGCCCTTGTAAGTTTTGTTTTATTTATATCAGCAGCAAATGCGCAGCAAAAACACACGCTTGATAAAATTGCAGGGGTTGTGGGCAGTGGTATTGTTCTGCAATCGGATATTGAGTTAAAATATGGCACTTATCTTGCCCAGGGTAACCCGCCAAGTCCTGATATTAAATGCCAGATATTACAAAGCCTATTAACACAAAAGTTATTGGCACAGCAGGCCGTTATTGATAGCGTTGAGGTAAAAGATGACGAAGTTGATGCTGATGTTGATCGCCGTATGCGTGGAATGATACAACGCGCAGGCGGTCAGGATAGGCTGGAACAATTTTTAGGCCGGTCTGTAATCCAATACAAAGATGAGATCCGCCCGGATATAAAAGAAAGCCTTGTTGCACAAAAAATGCAGCAAAAAATCACCTCGAACGTGAATACTACGCCCGAGGATGTAAAAGCGTTTTTTAACAAGATTCCTAAAGATAGTTTACCGAGCTTCAATAAAGAAATAGAGGTGGGTGAAATACAATTTGATCCAAAGCTTACTATGGCAGAAAAAGAGGTATACCGCCAAAAGGCCGAGGAGTTGCGTACCAGGATTAAAAATGGAGAGGACTTTGCTTCGTTGGCCCGTTTATATTCGCAGGATTCAGGATCAGCGCCGCAGGGTGGAGATCTTGGTTTTAACGACCGTAACTCGTTTGTTAAAGAGTTTTCAGCAATGGCTTTCAAGTTAAAGCCAGGCGAAATTTCCCCGGTCTTTGAAACCGATTTTGGATTTCACTTTTTACAGGTGATTGAACGCCGGGGCGAACAGGTACATGTGAGACACATATTAATTCAGCCGGTTATAACACAGACAAGTTTGGACAGGTCCAAAGCGAAAGCTGATAGCGTGTATGATCAGCTGACACATAATAAAACAATAGACTTTTCGTCAGCAGCTGCCTTTTATTCAAATAATAAGGATACGAAATACAACGGCGGCATGCTTTTGAATGCCGATAACGTAGAGGCCCGTACTACTTATATTCCTACAGACAAACTTGACCCGCAAATTGCGCTTGTAACAGACACCATGAAAGTGGGAAATATTTCAAAACCACAGTTGTTTACCGGGCAGGATGGCAAAAAAAGTTATAAAATATTGTACCTTAAATCTACCACAAACGCACACAAGGCAAACCTTGAACAGGATTATCCTAAAATAAAGGAATATGCCACCAATGATAAAATAAACCGCACCTTAAGTGCATGGTTCCAGAAAAGGAGAAAACAAACCTTTATAAAAATAGATCCCCAATACCAAACTTGTGCTTCGTTACAAGGCTGGTCAACACCCGAAACTACTGCACAAGTAAAACCTTAAAAAAATTATGCAACACGGTTCGGATGTGGAAGCTGCTGATGCTTTAAGGGAAGCGTATCGGCAAATAAGCGCTGAAATAGGCAAGGTTATTATCGGACAGGAAGAAGTACTCAAGTTTGTACTGATCTCTATTTTTAGCAACGGTCATTGTTTATTGGTAGGTGTGCCAGGGTTGGCAAAAACATTACTGGTGCAAACAGTTGCCCAGGTGCTGGATCTTGATTTTAAGCGGATACAATTCACACCCGACCTAATGCCGTCAGATATCATCGGCTCGGAAATATTAGGGGAGGACAGGAATTTTAAATTTATACACGGCCCGGTTTTTTCAAACATTGTTCTTGCCGACGAAATTAACCGTACTCCTCCAAAAACCCAGGCTGCACTATTGGAAGCCATGCAGGAGAAAGCCGTTACCGCTGCAGGTGTTACACACCGCCTTTCGCAGCCATTCTTTGTTTTAGCTACGCAAAATCCAATTGAACAGGAGGGCACTTATCCTTTGCCAGAAGCGCAGCTGGACCGTTTTATGTTTAATGTAGCATTGGATTATCCTACTTTTAAAGAAGAGCTGCAGGTAGTAAAAAATACAACAAGCACTAATAAAGTCACAGTAAACAAGCTGTTAAACGCAAGCCAGATCATTTATTTCCAGCAATTGGTACGAAATATACCGGTAACGGATAATGTACTGGAATATGCAGTAAAGCTTGTTGCAAAAACCCGACCTAACGGTGAAATGGCAGCGCCGCAGGTTAAGCGGCTTCTTAATTGGGGAGCCGGTCCGCGAGCCTCCCAGTTTTTAATTTTAGGCGCCAAATGTCATGCGGTTATCAACGGAAAATATTCCCCGGATATTGAGGATGTAAAGGCAGTTGCCAAACCTATATTGAGGCACCGGATTGTACGCAGTTACCATGCCGAGGCAGAAGGCTTATCAACAGACGATATAATTGAACAACTCCTTTAAAGGAAAGTCATTGGGTCATCTGTCATTAGGTCATTCTCATCTGCACATCTCAACCCTGCATATGCACACATTATTTCCTCATCTGCACATCTGAAATCCGCACATCTGCACATTCTTTACTCAAATGCCCACCCGTTAAGCACCGGAATAGCATGATGGGCCGTCATATCAAACTGCACTGGTACCACCGACACATACTCATGCTCCAGCGCCCACACATCCGTATCCTCTCCCTGGTCGTTTAACTGGAATACGCCTGTCAACCAATAATAAGGACGCTTATAGGGATCTAATCTTTCATCAAAATCTTCCGCCCATTTAGCGCTGGCCTGACGACAGATCTTTATACCTTTTATGTGTGAGGCAGACGGAAAGTTTACATTGAGGAGCGTGGCTGCCGGCAACCCGTTGTTTAAAACCTGCACAGCTATTTCTTTGACATATTTTAAACAGTGGCTAAAGTTTGCCTGCAAAGAATAATCGTCCAATGAAAACCCGATGGATGGGATGCTTTCAATAGCGCCCTCAACAGCGGCCGACATGGTGCCTGAATACAAGATGTTTATAGAGTTGTTTAAGCCATGGTTGATTCCTGAAACACAGAGATCAGGCTTTTTGCCTTTAAAAATTTTGTTTACAGCCAGCTTAACGCAATCTACCGGGGTGCCGGAGCAACTGTACATTTCTATCCCTTCGTATAGCTCTACTTTATCCAACCGCAACGGTTTGCCAATTGTTATAGCGTGGCCCATACCTGATTGCGGGCTATCTGGCGCTACCACGACTACGCGTCCAAGCTCTTTCATTACATGCATCAGGGCCTTAATCCCGGGAGCAGTAATACCATCGTCGTTTACAACAAGTATGTTTGGTTGTGCCTTTTTCATATCGGTCAAAAATACTTACTCTTCTCCAATATATTTCTGATCAATTTGCTTATTTGCTTTTGCTCCAAGGCTTTTAATTTTTTCGGCAGTTTTAGTGAGGTTTCCATTGCCTTCAACCAATTTATTAAAGGCGCTGTCATAAGCTGTTTGGCTTTGCTTAATATTTTTTCCGATGCCTTCCATATCGCCAACAAAACCAACAAATTTATCGTACATAGCGCCGCTTAAGCGGGCAATTTCCAATACGTTGCGGTTTTGCCGCTCCTGTTTCCAAATACTTGCGATTGTTCTTAACGTTGCAAGCAGGGTGGAAGGACTTACAATCACAACACGCTTATCCCAGGCATCGCTGAACAGCTCGGCATCAATCTGTACAGCAAAACTGAATGATGATTCTATCGGCACAAAAAGGAGTACAAAATCAGGAGAATCTATTTGCTGGAGCGCGTGGTAGTTTTTTGATGATAAACTATTCACATGCGCCCTGATAGATTCAACATGCGCCTTTGAATGAAATTTACGATCATCCTCTGTTTCACAATTGACAAGGCGTTCATAAGCAACCAACGATACTTTACTATCAATTATTAAATGTTTATTGTCCGGCAAATCAATAATTACATCCGGCTGAAACCGGCTTCCGTCAACAGCATTCAGCGTTGTTTGAATACGATATTCCTGCCCTTTAACCAGTCCGGAGCGTTCCAAAACGCGCTCAAGCACAACTTCACCCCAATTTCCCTGCTTTTTACTGTCGCCCTTTAATGCTTTGGTCAGGTTAGTTGCATCTTCCCCGATTTGTTTATTCAACTCCATCAATTGTGTAATAACACCCTTAAGCGTATTACGCTCGGCGGCCTCCATGTTATAAACCTTATCCACTTTTTCCTCAAAAGCTCTAATGTTTTCTTTTAACGGATTCAATAAAATATCGAGGTTGGTACGATTTGTTTCGATGAATTTCTGCGACTTTTCATCCAGCAGCTTATTGGCAATATTTTGAAATTCAAGCTGAAATTTTTGCTGTATGTCCTGGATAGATTTTTCCTGTTCGGCCAAACGGTCCCTTTGTGCTTTAAAGGATTCTTCGGCCTTGGCCATCCGATTTTTTTCAGTCAGCAATTCTTGGTTTAACGCAGTCATCAGATGATCATACCTTACCCGTTCGTCCTGTAATTGCCTGTCAGCTTTGTCTCGCTCAAGGCTTAATCCCAAAGCGCGCTCCTCAGCTTTTGCCAAATTAATGCTCAATGCAGTATTTTCATTTTTTAAACGCATCAATTCGTCTGCCGAAACTTCATCGGCAGCCCCGGGTCTTTTTATAAAAAGGAACACCGCTATTAAAAGGATTACTATGGCAGCAATTAAAATATACAAGCTCATTTTGATAAAAATATTAGCAAAACGAAGGTAGGAAAAAATCGGGTAGTCCGAAAGTCGGAAAAGTCAGTAGAGTCCGAAAGCATCGGATATTTAACGAGATTGAAATATAAAAAATCGCATTATAATTTCCCCCTTCAGGGCTAGGGAGTTTTCTCCACCCGTAACCCCATGTTGCTCACTTCGCGCAAAGGGTTGTCGCGCATATTTTGTTCTATTTGAAAAGTATAAACTCCTTTTACGGGAAACTTATAATTGGTTAAAAATGGCAACTGATAGGTATAGAAATTACCAGAACCGTTACCCAGCCATTCGCCATCTTTACCGGCAAGTTTAAGCTCATAACGTTTTATCGTCTTTTTTTTATCGGGCCCTGTTTGCGATATCAAAACGAACATATTAGCATACCGGTAGTCAGATGTAACCCTCAAGTTCATGTATAAATTATAGGGCACTTTCTCATCATCTATTTTAACAGGATATTTAAATTTGTCAATGTAGGCCCAGTTATGATTTGCTATTTCCGTATTCTGATCAATAACAACATTTTTATCCGTGCATCCTGCAAAAAACAACACGGTTATAGCAACCGTTACCAGGTAAAAAAAATTTAGAGCCCGTTTCATTGAGGTTTATCTTGCTGTCCGTTCCTGTTTTGGTTATTTTTATTCGGCCTGAACTTTTTATGTCGGTTATTATTCCTGTTTCCCCCATCTGGCCGGGCTGCAGGTTCATTTGCTGCAGCCGGATTTGACGCCGCAACAGCATCCGGACGCTGACCAGCATTTTCTGCCGGATTATTTGGCTTGTTGCCTTTGTTCCTGTTCTTATTTTTCTTTTTGTTGTTATTACGGCGCTCATCCAGGCGGGTTAAGCTATCCTGCCCGACAACATTTTCATAATCAAGAATTTTTACCGGTTTGGTTTCCAATTCTATTACTTCTCCCAAATCAGCCGGGATAATACCCTCGCGGTTCATTTGCTGAATTTCTTTTACACGGCTGATGGGAAGGGGCACCCAGGATTCTTCCCTTGGATAGCTAAACCACATCAGCTTTTTAAATATATCCGTTTTTTGGAGCCTTGCGTCGCCTTTTTCAGTTTTTAGATAGTTTACATTATCGGGGATGTATTTTAATGCATCCATGTAAGTATCCAACTCATAATTAAGGCAACATTTTAACTTGCCGCACTGACCTGCCAGCTTCAGCGTATTAAGCGAAAGATTTTGGTAGCGCGCAGCCGAGGTAGATACTGTTTTAAAATCAGTAAGCCAGGTGGAGCAGCATAATTCCCTCCCGCATGAACCTATACCGCCCAGGCGGCTTGCTTCCTGCCGCATACCTATCTGGCGCATTTCAATCCGTATACGGAAGGTTTCGGCCATTTTTTTTATCAATTCCCTGAAATCGACCCGGCCTTCGGCTGTATAGTAAAAAGTGGCTTTAGTTTTATCCCCCTGGTAGTCAACGTCGCTTAATTTCATGGACAGATTTAACTGTAGCGCCAGGGTTCTTGATTTGTGCATGGTTTCCCATTCCAGATCTTTGGCAGCCTTCCATTTATCCACATCGGCAATAGTTGCCTTGCGGTATATTTTTTTAACTACGTCTTCTTCCTTAACCCGGCGTTTTACCATTTGCATCCGCACCAGCTCGCCGGTAATGGATACATGGCCCACATCATAGCCGCCTGTAGCTGCTTCAACAACCACGAGTTCGCCGGCTTCAAGATAAATGTTATCCGCATTAAGGTAAAATTCTTTCCTTGATCCTTTAAACTTTACCTCAACAATGCCAAAAGGCTTATAATTTGTTGGCATATCCATATGCGATAGCCAATCGTAAACATCTAATTTGCTGCAGCCATTTGTAAGGCATGAGCCATTACTTTTGCAGCCCGCGGGTGAACATCCGCCCCCCGTTGAGCAACTTCCACATCCCATAATTAATTCTGTATATTAGGTGTCCGCCCGTTGACGGATCGTTAAATTTAGTACTTTAATAATCTGTAAAGATACATCTAAAAATAAAATTTTAGGGTTCGCGTTTCTCTCTATATGATAATGAGCCTTTTCAAGCTCCGTAATGATAGCCTGCGCCATTGGAATACTCAATACATTGGTCATTTTTTGGGCGGTTTCCAGCTCATTTGCCGGTAAATGCACCAGGCTGCCGGCACCGGCTAACAGCAGGCAGCATTCTCTTAAAAAACTGATGCCATAGCGCAAAAAATTCTTTTGATTTTCGCGCCCCATTTTTGAAACCTGCTCAACAAAGCCCATCACTTCAATCCCTTTGTTGGCAAAACACAATCTTAGCCACGGTACAAAAAGCGCATGGTAGCTTTTATTTTCGTCCTGCAGCATCGTTAACGCTTCCGCCAAATCGCCATTACATAAATAAGCAATTTCTGCAGCGGCCTCTTCTGTCTGGTTATATTTTTCAACCAGGTGATCTTTTATATCCTCATAAGTTAACGCCGGTATCTTAATCAGTTGGGTGCGCGACAGAATGGTGTTTAATATTTGATCCTGATTTTGTGCTACTAACAAAAACAGCGTATTGGGTTGCGGCTCTTCAATAATTTTAAGCAGCGCGTTTCCCTCTTTATCCAGATATTCGGGCAGCCAAAGTATCAATATCTTATAGACCGATTCAAAGGGCTTAAAGCTTAACTTTTTAATGATCTGGTGGCATTCGGCGATATTGATATTGGCCTGTTTATTTTCTGCCTCCAGGTATCCCCGCCAGGTATCCAGGCTTAAATATGGATTGGTTATAAACGCATCCCGCCATTGCTCAATAAACGTTATGGCGGTATCGTCTTTATGTTTGGCAAAAAAAGGATAGGAAAAATGCAGGTCGGGGTGCATCAGCTTCTGATACTTGCGGCAGGAGGAGCATTCACCACACGAGTCATCCAACTGCTTATCCTCGCACGATAAATATTGTGCATAAGCAACGGCCAGCGGCAGGCTGCCGGCCCCCGCCGGACCTAAAAAAAGCTGCGCATGACTCACCCGGTTTTCTTTTACCGAAGTAATTAAACGTTGCTTTATAGCATCCTGTCCAACTATTTGCTTAAACTGCATTGGTGCAAAATAAGTATTTTTTAGAGATTTGTGCTTGGGGGTTAGAGATTAGTTTGCATTTTTAGTTGAAAGCCCGGAGAAAAAACCACACAACGCCGTTTTTGTGGATTAAAAATACTGTCCGATTACCCTTATCTTTACCAAATGATTTTTCTAATCTCTAACCTCCAATCTCCAATCTCTTCCCTCAAATGAGAATCATGGCATTCGATTATGGTACCAAACGTATTGGTATAGCAGTTACTGATCCTTTACAGATTATTGCCACCGGGCTGGATACCATTCACCCAAATCAGATAGTTGAATACCTTAAAAAATATTTACAAACCGAGCAGGTAGAGCGCTTTATTGTTGGCGAACCCAAGCAAATGGATAATACGCCGTCACAATCGGCCATTCATGTTAAGGGGTTTGTGAACCTGCTTAAAAAAATATTTCCTGAGATACCAGTCGAAATGCTGGATGAACGCTTCACCTCTAAAATGGCCTCGGCAACTATCGCTCAAAGCGGAATGAACAAAAAGAACCGGCAAAATAAGGAGTTGGTGGATACCATTTCGGCGGTGATTTTGTTGCAATCATGGATGGAAAAGAATAGTTTCTGATGGGAGTCTGTTAACGCATATCGCTATAAATCAATTATATACCAGAAAAATAAAACAATTTCTTTATTCAAACGTCTGAACGGTCTATATTTGCACCTCATGGAAATTTTGGATAATGCCTTACAAACATACCTTGATGACCATTGCGAGCCAGAACCGGAATGGCTGCAAACCATCAATAGGGAAACCTATTTAAAGGTACTAAAGCCTCATATGCTTTCCGGCCATTACCAGGGCAGAGTGCTAAGCATGCTGAGTAAAATGATGCAGCCAAAACAGATTTTGGAGATAGGCACATTTACCGGTTATGCCACTATCTGCCTGGCAGAAGGCTTAACGGCGGATGGCATCATTCATACCATAGAAGTTAATCGCGAACTGGAGGAAATGCTTAACTCACACTTTAAATTAACAACTGTTGAGAAAAAAATAAAACTCCATTTTGGCGAAGCAGCCGCGATTATCCCTCAATTAGCCGATGATAATTTCGATTTGGTATTTATCGATGCCGATAAAAAAAATAATTATACGTACTTTGAACTCGTATTTAACAAAGTAAGATCCGGAGGATTAATAATAATTGATAATGTTTTGTGGAAGGGAAAGGTGTATGGCGAAGCAAATGATGCCGATACACAAAATATCCGCGAACTAAATGATCGTATTTCCGTAAACAGGAAGGTAGAAAAATTGATTCTTCCTATACGCGACGGATTGCTGATCATCAGAAAAAAGTAAATTATGAAGAAACTCTTACTGGTTACATCGTTGCTGATAGCTTCCCTAATGGTTTCAGCACAAAAAAATACTGCGCAATCCTACATTGACAAATTTAAGGAAG
>JAQNCM010000062.1 GCA_029237615.1 Mucilaginibacter sp. | reverse complement strand
CCAAATGGGGGGAAATTATATGGTGCGAATGGTTCAATTCTGTGTTGAGAGATAAAGATGGAAACGTAGTTTCCATTATGTCATTAATACAGGACATTACCATCCAAAAAGAAGCTGAAGAAAAATTAAATAAAGCCAACCGTCTTTACACTTTTATTAGCCAGATCAATCAGACCATAGTACTTGTAAGAGATGAGGATAGGCTTTTTTTCAATTCTTGCCGTATAGCAGTTGAATTCGGTGAGTTCGAAATGGCATGGATAGGCCTTTTTGACACGGGACGCCAAAAAATCTCGGTGGTTAGTGAGCATGGCGTATCTAACGAAGACATAAAGCTAATTAACAATATGTCTTACAACACCAATGGCCGTCAGGAACAGGTATTGAGTACCGGTAAATATTATATTTGCAATGATATAACGCATGATCTTGAATTAGAAAACTGGAAGCCGTTGGCAGCAAAATATGGGATTCAATCCTATATGGTGTTGCCAATACGTAAATCAGGCAGCATTATTGGTAGTTTTAACCTCTATGCAAGGAAACTCAATTTTTTTGAAAAAGAAGAAATCGCATTGCTGTTAGAAGTAACGGACGATATTTCTTTCGCACTCGATGCATTTGAAAAAGAAAAAAAACAGAAAGCCGCAGAAGACCTTTTAGTCCAAAAGGAAAAACTATTCAGGGCGATGATAGAAAACAGCGCAGATATGAAAGTTCTTATTAGGCGTGATGGAGTATTGTTGTATAGCAGCCCCTCTGTTACCAAGGTGTTGGGATATAACCCCGAAGAATTTAAAAATAAATCTGCACTTCAGCTCATTCACCCGGATGATTTTCATGACTTTATAAAAAACAGAACTGCGATATTAAAAGCTCCGGGTAAATCCTTTTATTTTCAGCGGGCACTGCTGCATAAAAACGGTAATTGGATATGGTGCGAAGGTACACTTACCAATATGCTTTATGAGCCGGGCATAAATGCCGTAGTATCCAATTTCAGAAATATTTCTGATCGCAAATTAGCCGAAAAAAACCTTCTGCAAAGCGAATCAAGACTAAAAGAGGCACAGTCAATAGCTCATACAGGGAATTTTGAAATTGATTTAGCAAATCATTCAGAACTTTGGTCGGATGAAATGTATAAAATAAGCGGACTAAACAAAGAGGAAGTTGTGCCGTCTATAGAATTATTTTTGTCGCTTATTCACCCTGAAGACTTAAATTATGTAAAAACAGTAATTGAGGAAAGCACAAAAACTTTTCAAAATGCCGCTTTCAATTTCAGGTTCATTCGTATGGATGGCCAGATGAGATATGGATGTTCTGAAGCGCGGTTTGAATTTGACAAAAACAAAAAACCTACCCGTTTATATGGGATATTCCAGGATATAACAGAAAGGAAACTGGGAGAAATTGAGCGCACAAAAATGGTTAATGACCTGATGCTCCGGAATACCGAGCTGGAACAATTTTCCTATATCATTTCTCATAACCTACGCTCGCCGGTCGCTAACATTATTGGCGCGTCTACTGTATTGGAAGATCCAGAACTAAGTATAGAAGAAAAAGCAATGCTTAATAAGGCGATAAGCACCTCTGTTATGAAACTTGATGATGTTATAAAAGATCTTAACCATATTTTAGAGATAAAAGGCCAAATAAGCTATGCGAGGGAGCTAGTCCATTTTTCTGAACTGGTTGACAATATAGAGATTAGCATAAAGGATTTGATCGATAAGAACAATATTGAAATAAAATATGATTTTTCTGAGATGAATACGTTTTTTACTTTGAAGCCCTATTTATACAGTATTTTTTATAACCTGATTACAAACAGTATTAAATACCGGCGACCACAAATTCGCACTCTCATTGAAATTAAAAGTACCAGGATAAAAAATAAGATTGAATTAATATTTACCGACAATGGTATGGGCATTGACCTCCAAAAAAAAGGTGACCAGGTTTTTGGTTTATATAAGCGGTTTCATACCTATATTGAAGGAAAAGGAATGGGATTATTTTTGGTAAAAACACAGGTGGAAATACTTGGCGGAAAAATCAGCTTAAAGAGCAATGAAAATGTTGGGACAGAATTTAAGATCGAATTTGAATCTATGTCTGAAAGATTAAATTAGTGCAGCTTAACTTAATCCTAAAATAAAGCTGCAAGCTTAAAACATTAGTACCTGCCAAAGTAAGGTTGCGTATTTTTGCTGATAAAACCACACCCAATAAACATTTGGTCCCATATTTGAAAAGCGTGTCGATAAAAGCACAACAAAAAAATATAAAACAATTATCTACCCTTGATAAAGTAAAAGATCAAAACAACTTCCATGTGAGTATTGCCTATATGGGCAAAACATTATTTGTAGTCTCGGATAAGGACGGGCCTATCGAAAACCAGATAAAACTTCGTTACCAATCAAAGAGGCCGCATCATTTGATTTATGATACGGCCTCTTTCAATATTATTTTGATTCCTGACTCTTGGTTCCTGAATCTAAAAACTTAAACTTTGATCTCAACTTCAACGCCGCTTGGCAATTCAAGTTTCATTAAAGCATCAACAGTTTTTGAATTTGAACTGTAGATATCTAACAAACGCTTGTAAGAGCATAGCTGGAATTGCTCACGTGCCTTTTTGTTCACGTGCGGTGAACGCAAAACGGTGAAAATTTTCTTTTGAGTTGGGTGTGACCTTTAAAACTATTTTCTTATTTCGACTGAATTTGGTATCATTACAAACCTGTTTTTTATTATTATGAAAATCCCTAAATCTGTCACTCTTTCAGCAATTTTATTATTTCTGTTTTTTGGTTGCAAAAAAAGTTCCAATAATCCGGTGCCTGTTAATAGTAATGCAAAATTAAGCCTGGTTTCAGGGAGTAACCAATCTGCCGCCATAGGCTATTGGTTAAAAGACAGTATTGTGGTAAAAGTCACTAATAATGGCCTACCTGTGAGCAATGTTGATATACAGTTTATTGGGTCTGGCTGCAACGAAGATCTAATTACTGATGTAAAAACCAAAGCAGACGGTACAGCAAAATATTTTTGGATATTGGCAGCAAACCAGGGTACCCAAACACTTGACGCAGTAGCTATTATCCAAAATGAGAGAATTGATTCCATTGCTATAAATGCAACGGCCGTGTCTTCAGCCGGTCAACCCTTGAGGTCGGCATGCACACCAAACCCTGGAGGGCAGGCTCAACGGATTTTACGGTTAAGCACCGGAAGATTAATTGCCTGTTTCCCTGGTAAAACTTCAATGCGGTATTCCGATGATAATGGAAAATCGTGGAACCCAATCAAAAGTTTCGGTCCAAACTACACTGTTGCCTGGATCACAACCTCGCCACAGGATGAAATTTTTGCTGCGACTACCGGCGATGGTATTTTTTACTCTAAAGATGCAGGTAATACCTGGACTAATATTACCCCGTCTACATTTAATAAACAAGATAAGATCGACGATATCGCATTTACAATCGACGGTAAATTAATTTTTACCGGATCAGCAAATGATATCTATGTTTCACCTGATAAAGGTACCACATGGACCTCTTCTGGAAATGGTCTCAACACAACCCCAGCATACCAAAACCCTGTGGAATTACAAAATGGGGATCTTTATATTCTCAGTTTTGCCAACATCCTTTATAAATCATCTGATAATGGTAAAAACTGGACAGCACAAAACAACGCTCAAAACGAACGTGTAACAGGAATTTACGTTGACAAGAATGGTTGGTTTTACAAGGCGTCTGACATACTGTTTGATGAAGTTATCCTTATATCTAAAGATAACGGGGCAACTTTTAATGGTTTTGTAGATTTTCATTCCGAAGCTTATATCATAAACATAAGCATGCAATCAGACGGCTATCTATACTTTGGCCGATTAGGTGGTGCAATTGGCATGGTTTATAATGGCACCCAGGATACAAATTCATACTGCCTAACTGATGAACCGTTCCCTGCCTATGTTATCGCCAAAAATAATTCCCTTGTATATTCAAATTCAGGAGGGATATTTTATTAATAATGGAGATAAAAGTATAATTTGAAGTTCTCTCATAATCCTGCTATCCAACAAAAAAGACCACCCGAATACACGAATGGTCTTTCATTATCTATTCCTCCCCTTCAAGGGGCCGGGGGGTTATACTTTGATCTCAACTTCAACGCCGCTTGGCAATTCAAGTTTCATTAAAGCATCAACAGTTTTTGAATTTGAACTATAGATGTCTAACAAACGCTTGTAAGAGCATAGCTGGAATTGCTCACGTGCCTTTTTGTTCACGTGCGGTGAACGCAAAACGGTGAAAATTTTCTTTTCGGTTGGTAACGGAAGTGGTCCGCTAACTACAGCACCCGTAGGTTTTACTGTTTTTACGATCTTTTCAGCTGATTTATCAACCAGGTTGTAATCGTACGATTTTAATTTGATTCTGATCCTTTGGCTCATTTTGATTTGTTTTATAATCAACCCTAAGAGCTATTTGTTAGGGTTGGTTGATTGTTGATTTATGTGCAGATGTGCGAATATGCAGGTGTGCGGATGCTTTTGATTTCCCATTTGCATATCTGCACACCTGCACATTTTCACATTTTATTTACGCATTTGCAGCAGCTCTTTTGCCTCTTGCTTTGGCAACTACTTCTTCTTGTACAGCACGTGGCGCTTCAGCATAGTGATCAAACTCCATTGTTGAAGTAGCACGGCCTGAAGTGATGGTACGTAACTGGGTTACATAACCAAACATTTCTGAAAGCGGTACAGTAGCTTTAATTACCTGTGCACCTGCGCGTGAATCCATACCTAACAGCTGGCCACGACGACGGTTCATGTCACCGATTACATCACCCATGTTTTCTTCAGGGGTAAGGATCTCAATTTTCATGATCGGCTCAAGCAATACCGGTTTACATTTTGGCAACGCCTCGCGGTAAGCAGATTTAGCAGCGATCTCGAAAG
>JAQNCM010000044.1 GCA_029237615.1 Mucilaginibacter sp. | reverse complement strand
ACCCATTTAAACGCATGCACACCGAAACCATTCATCATCCGGTAATTTGCAGGTATGCCATTGTCTGTATATAGCCTGGTTAACATATGTGTAGCTTCGGGCACATGGCTAAAAAAGTTAAATATCCTGTTGGGGTCCTGTTTATTGTAAATGGGAGAAACCTTAAGTGCATGAACGAAATCCGGGAATTTGATGGCATCCCTTATAAAGAAAATAGGGAAGTGAATTCCAACGATATCATAATTACCCTGCTCGGTATAAAACTTCACAGCAAATCCCCTTGGATCACGGAGAGTTTCCGGAGATGCGGCCCCGCCCATTACCGTAGAAAACCGAACAAAAACCTGCGTGGTTTTTCCTTTTTCACTAAATAGCGATGCGGATGTAAATTTTGAAAAGTCTCCTGAAGCAACAAATTCACCATAAGCACCTGCGCCCCGTGCGTGTACTACTCTTTCTGGAATCCGTTCACGATCGAATGCTGCCAGTTTTTCTACAAGGTGAATATCTTCCAGTAGAACCGGACCGTTAGGGCCGACGGTTTTGGAGTCCTGATTATCCCCAACCGGAGTTCCTGTGTTGGTTGTCAACATCTTTTGCTGTGCCTGGACAGACAATGAAGAAATTGAAAAAATGAGAATTGTTAGATTTTTAAAATTCATGTGATTATGTTTTTTGAATTGCTCAAAAGTATAGGCACATGAAGCACAAAGAAAATCGGTAGTTTTTATCTCTGATAGATATTATTGATTGAGAAGTGATATTTAAATGATAAAACTTTGCTGATTATACGGCATTGATATATTCAGGTTAACACCGGAACCACATATTGATTTTTATTCTCTTTGACCTTATCCGGCACAGAAAGCATGATCTCCTTATGAATCACATCAATTAATTTCTTCTTGATATAATCCCGGTGAACGACAATGCTAACCTCCCGCATCGGCGCCGGTTTTTTAAAATGGCGAACCTGGGATAATTGGCTTTTAGTCATATCAGCCAGCGCCAGTTCGGGCAGAATGGTGATCCCATTATTGGTATCAACCATCCTTCGCAGGGTTTCAATGCTGCCAGATTCGTATTGTATATAATTTTTTTCACCTCCGGCTTTTTTCAGTTCGCAAAGATTTTCAATCTGACTCCGAAAACAATGTCCTTCTTCCAGCAGCCATAATTTATTCGGGTCAATATCACGGGGCAGCAGGTAGGTTTTTTTTTGATGTGCATTTTCTTTTGATACAAAAGCCATCAATTCTTCATAAAACAGCGGAAATTCTTTAATGCCGCTCTCTTGCAAGGGTGTTACCAGCAAACCCATATCTATCTTTCCATGCCGTAGGTCAGCTATAATGGTGTCTGTTGTAAGCTCGCTGATTACCAGTTTTACATGGGGATATTTTTGGGTGAATGATTGTATAAACAATGGCAGCAGGTAAGGTGCCAGCGTTGGTATGATCCCTATTTTTAATTCTCCGGAGATAACTCCTTTGCGCAGGCTTACAATTTCGTCGAGTACCGCAACTTCTGCTATAATTTTCCTTGCCTGCTCAATTAGTTCCGCACCTAATTCAGTAGGGATGAGGGGCTGTTTGCTCCGGTCAAAAATCCTCACACCCATTTCCTCTTCGGCTTTTTGCAGCTGCATACTGAGCGTGGGCTGTGATACAAAGCACTTTTCCGCTGCAAGTGCGAAATGACGGAAAGTATCTATGGCGACAATGTACTTCAATTGAATAAAAGTCATACTTATAAGTTTTAGTTATCAGAACTCAAATTTAATTGATTTGATTGATATATTAAAACTGATCACATTTGTTTTAAACAATAAAATAACTTTCATGAGCACCCAAAGAAAATTAACAACAGCATCCGGTATTCCTTATTATCACCATGAGGACACACAAAGCGCCGGAGAACGCGGACCTCTTTTATTACAGGACTTTATTCTGCATGAAAAGATGGCACACTTTAACCGCGAACGTATTCCGGAAAGAATTGTGCATGCAAAAGGTTCTGCAGCCTACGGTACTTTTACGGTTACACATGATATTACCCGGTTTACTAAAGCGAAATTATTCCAGGAAATAGGTAAAGAAACCCGTGTCATGCTCCGCATGTCAACCGTTGGTGGCGAAAAAGGGAGTGCCGATACTGAACGTGATCCAAGAGGTTTTGCCCTTAAATTCTATACCGAGGATGGTAACTGGGACCTGGTTGGAAATAATACGCCTATATTTTTCATTAAAGACCCTAAAAAGTTTTCGGACTTTATACATACGCAAAAAAGAGATCCTTATACGAATTGCAAAAGTGCGACAAACGTGTGGGATTTTTTCAGTCTTAACCCGGAAAGCCTGCACCAGGTGATGTTTTTAATGAGTGACCGCGGCACACCGCATGGCTATCGCCATATGCACGGATTTGGAAGTCATACTTTCAGTATGATCAACAGTGACAACAAAAGAGTATTTGTAAAATTCCACTTCAAAACACAACAGGGTATCAGAAACTTTACAGCCGCTGAGGCGGATCAAATGCGGGCAACAGATCCTGATTTTGCACAGCGGGATTTGCTGAATGCAATTGATAGCGGAAATTTTCCAAAATGGACGATGATGATTCAGGTGATGACTGAAGAGCAATCCAAAACTCACAAATTTAACCCCTTTGACCTGACAAAAACCTGGAGCCAGAAGGACTACCCTTTGATAGAGGTTGGTACGCTGGAACTGAATGCGAATCCTCAAAATTATTTTGCAGAAGTTGAACAGGCCGCTTTTGCACCGGCACATATTGTTGATGGCATCGGCTTTTCTCCAGACAAAATGTTGCAGGGCAGGATTCTTTCTTATCCTGATGCGCAAAGATACCGCCTGGGTGCTAACTATGAACAGATACCTGTAAATCGTTGCCCTTTTATGGTCAATAATTATCAAAGAGACGGCCAGATGAGGGTTGACGGCAATGGCGGAGCTGCTCCCAACTATTTCCCAAATAGCTTTGACGATATCAAGCCTGATGAATCGTATATAAGGCCGGCAGAGCCTGTTGAAACTCCCGTTGCGGATTGGTACGACAGGAATGGGCCGAACGACAATGACCATTATACGCAACCTGGCATATTTTTCCGTGAAGTATTATCGGATGAAGACAAGAAGAGATTGATTAATACCATTGTTGGCGCAATGGCTGGTATAGATGGCCCAAAGCGCAACCTTATCATCAACCGCCAATTATGTCATTTCTTCAGGGCTGATATTCAATTGGGTATGGGCATTGCAAATGGCCTTGGAATCAACGTTGATGAAATCATGCCAAAGCAGCATACTGCTTAATTATCGGCATACATAAGATATATTATAGAGCCATCTCCGATGGGAGATGGCCTTTTCCTAAATCGAATTGGTCAATCTGCATATTGCGCTAATAGGTCATCTGCAATTAACCATGCATAAGCATTTATAAAATATGAGCCTCATCCAGTTTGAATATATTGTTGCAGTAGACACCTATCGAAGTTTTGTGATCGCTGCCGAAAAATGTTTTGTCACACAACCAACTCTCAGCATGCAGATACAAAAACTGGAGAGCACCCTGGGCGTAAAACTTTTTAACAGGACGAGGCAGCCCATATTACCCACTGAGGTAGGCAACGATGTGATTGCCCAGGCCCGCGTATTATTAGCAGAACATCAGAAAATAAAAGAGATCATTGGCAGCCGTAACAAAGATTTAATGGGAGAGCTAAAGATCGGAATTATTCCAACTGTAGCTCCCTATATTGTGCCAAAAATCATTTCACAATTCATTGAAAAATACCCCCTGGTGAAACTGGTCATATGGGAAGAAACTACGGAGCAAATTATTCAACATTTAAAGTCGGAGGTGATTGATTGCGGTATTTTATCAACCCCGCTGGTAGACTCTCAGTTGATGGAAACGCATTTATTTTATGAAAAATTTGTAGCATATGTATCTAAAAGCAGTGACCTTGCTAAAAAAAGAACACTTCATCCTAATGATATCAATATAGATGAGCTTTGGATTCTGAATGAAGGCCATTGCATGCGCGACCAAGTGCTTAATATATGCCAGCGCCGGGAAAACGCCATCGGTTTTAAGCACTATGAATACAATACAGGGAGCATTGAAACGCTAAAAAGGATGGTGGATGAAAACAACGGTGCAACTATTCTTCCGGAATTCGCCCTTAACGACCTGACCAAAAGCCAAAAAGATAAAATAAGGTATTTTAAATCGCCGCAGCCCGCCCGCGAAATTAGTATAGTTACGAACAAACGATTTGTTAAGCGTCGTCTTATTGAAACTTTAAAGTCCGAAATTCTGGAATTTATACCCTGCAATATGAAAGATAATAAGAAAAAAAGCTGAGCTGATTGGAGTGATCTTATTTAGTCATTGTTTGCCTCTTAAATAAATTCCCTTTGAAAGCGATTATTCCGTCCTGCAGGAAGGTATTCAAAAATTTAACACGCTTGATTTTTTACCCGAATTCTCGTGCTGTTTATATGGTAAAAAAATAAATGCGCACCAGTTTAACACATTTTTAACGGAGATCCCAATAGTTTATGATTTGCTGTGAAATATCGTGATATTTGATATAGCGATCCTAAACATTATGCCATTTCGTAAAATAAATCAATTCAACGAAGGAAACAGAGCAGGCATTCCCAGGAGTTCTCAGCCACCCCCGTTGCCAAAAAACCGATACATTGTGTCAAATAGTGTTTTCAATGGTGCATCATTGTCCTTATCGCTATCTTTCTCGATAATTATTGTTATGCTATTCCACATAAAAAAACAATGGATGGTCAGCGATACTGACGCACAATCAATAACAATGCTTGCGGGCAGTTTGAGCGCAGTAATGGTTGCAATCCCTCTTTTTTTAAAAGACTTTAATAATGGCTCAGCATTCGGCAAGCAGTTTTATGTAATAGCATTCATGTTTATTATTTGTTCAGCGGCTGGTGTATTTTGTTTTTTGGATATCAATGAAAAAGCACCGTTAAACGTGGATATTTGGTTCTTCCTGGCAGCATTAATATCAGTCAATTCGAATACGATAGCTATTTTATACAATCTTTTTTCAAAGAGGCATTTTGATCTGTCTTTTTCAATAAGCCCGGGAATAACCGGCATTTTCTCCTTCGGGTCTTTATTAACCGGCGTTTTGTTAGCCCCCAAAAACCAGTTGCTTAGTTTCTTCATCCTGGTTACCATCTATGGACTTTATCTTACCATTTTGCTCATGACTTCTGTATTGTTTCAAATGCTTCAGCCTACGAGTCAGGCTCCAACAAGTTCATTAACCGACATCAATCACGACCTTCAGGTAAAAAAAGCTATCGAGCTAACCGCAATTAAACATAAATCCAGAACATTGGATGAGCAAGAATTAATAAACGAATTGAGAAGGGTATGCTTTCCTGAAATGCCTCAAATTATTAATGCCACAATTCTGGAAATGCTGGTTTCGGAAATGGACGTGGAAACTGACCCTAACCAGCCTATGGTTAAAATAGTTGGTTCTTATGAGGGCCCGATCATTCCACGCTGGTATCCTGTTTTCAGCGATTTAGTAAAATTCACCGAACCAAGCTATATAGGAATGATTTTGGACGAGACTTCATATGGCGAAGAAGATAGTTACAAGCGGCTTTTATCATGGGATGAACTGAAAAAGGAAAAAAAATTGATTGATGAAATTTATGATTTGTTAGCAAAAAACACAGGACTATCAAAGCCATTATTGGAAGACAATGATGCGATTACCGACAAATATCAAATCGTAGCATTTATCTACCGTAAACCAGACTACTCATCTTTTTCTGAGGGTGGGGTTTTACTGGTAGATAAAAACCAGGTTTCGAAGTTACAGCATATAATTGGTGAAATTACGGAAGAACAAGTGAGTCTCTACCAACTTCGTATTTTATTGCAAACAATGGGAGCCAACGACTTCTATAGAAATAGTAATCTCCGAAAGTCAGCCTTTCGATAAAACAAGGGTTTTAAAACATTAAAAGTTCTTTTGACTTTGCATCGCTATAGTTCATATGATTCGAATATATCATCAGCATTAAGCCTTTGGAAAAGTAAAAGTTTGGAAAGCGTACTCGCCGGCAATAAATTGTAACGTGCCATTTATAGTGCCCTCCACCCTGCTAATTTCGTTGCTCTCTATCTCTTCCTTTACTACCCTGGTCATTTCGTTAATAAGGTGTTCGGTATCGTCTTCTTTTCCAAATACTCTTTCATCACCATGTTCAGTATTATTACGCCAAGTTTGCTGGCAATAGCGCCCCCGGCACTTTTGGCCCCGGATATCAGTATTTTTGATAAGATCTTTTGCTTTATCACTGATACCCATCAATCGGGGTATAGCTTGGGGTTCTTCAGACCGGGCAGGTTGAATGTGGACAATATCACCTTTATCTATCCTTACCCGTTCAAAAAAATAAATTATTGTCGCCTTATTAGTTGACATTTTAAAACTGCGGTGAAGGCTGGCAGTTCCTGATATGGTTCCAGCAGGTACGAGAAAAGATCCTCCTCCATTTCCTCCCTTTCAACCAAAGGCGCATTTTCAGCTAATTCCTGGATCGCACAGCGTTCGGCAACTTCCACAAGTAATTTCTGACTCCTGGTTACTTCGTAAAAATCTTTTTTGTTTGCAATAATAGGTAAAGGTGTGCCGGTATTTTGTAATCCGCTTTTTAATATTACCGGTATGCTTGTAATTAATTGTTGTTGCTTTTCTTCTTCCGACAAGGCTATCAACGATTTCAGTTTATCTTTACATAGTGGTTGTCGTTGTTAACGGTGGTTATAATAAAGTCCATTATGATTTGGTTTAGATTATAAATCTATAAAAAAAATAAAATCCAAATATTAACGAATTTTCGGTTCGAATCCATAATTGGCGTAATCAATGAGACAGTAACCCGGTGTTTGAAATTGCAATATTTTGTATACTATTCGTTTGTAACAAATCCAACATACTTATTAAAAAATTTTAATAAGTATGTAACTTTTTACCTTTTTTAATTACGTTTGAATTGTGAATAAATCTAACAATTTCATAAAAGAGGCTGCTGTTACAGGGCCAGATACAAATCCTTCAAATCATAGTTATTGCATATATTCCTGTACCGGCCAAAATAATTTAACCGACACAGTTTTTTGAAAAAATAATTGATTATTAATCAGTTGCTAAATTTTTCACTTATTCTTGTTTACCGTTTTTTAAATCATTCAGCACATCATCTTACATCCATAGTTATTAATGTTAAATAAATTTTCATGAAACACACATTTGTTCCTTTAGCAGTTATTATGCTTTTAATTCAAAGCAATTTTTCATTTGCTCAGTCCCGTAGCACCGGGAGTAGCAAATATGTGATAATGGGCTACATTGGCAGTAAAAACTGGACGAAAGAAGACATCCTTGCCACAAAAATGACCCACATCATTTATGCTTTTGCAAATTTGAACCAAAATGGTGTGCTTGCACCTGCTTCTGTAAAAGATTCAACCAATCTTGTTATACTAAATACAACTAAAGACGAAAACAAAGCGCTCAAAATTTTGATTTCGGTTGGAGGCTGGGGAGGATGCAAATATTTCTCAGATGCCTCTTTAACTGCTGCATCCAGGGCTAAATTTATTGGCAGTTCATTAGCATTTATTGACAAATTTAACCTTGATGGTATTGATATTGACTGGGAATATCCTGCCCAGATAGGGGCTGGTAACATATACAGGCCGGAAGACAAACAAAATTTTACATTACTTATGCAGGAGTTTCGTGCAGCGCTTAATGAGCGGGCTGCATCAAACCATCACCAAAACTACCTTTTAACAGCAGCCATGGGCGTGGATACTGCTTATATGAACCATACAGATATAGCCGGCGTTCATAAATACCTTGATTATATCAATTTAATGACTTACGATATTTATAACGGTAATGATAAAGTAACCGGTCATCAAAGCAACCTTTATCAATCAAAATATGGCCATCAAGTAAGGGTTAGTGCTGCTGATGCTATTGAAAACTTTATAAAAGCAGGTGCACCTGCAAATAAGATAGTGATGGGATTACCGTTTTATGGCCGCGGCTGGACTATGGTAAATGACGAAGACCGCGGATTGTATCAGCCCTCCGCAGGCCATCATTTCTCGTTAACTTATGATTCTTTGGAAAATGCGTACATCAATAAGAATGGATTTGACAGGTTTTGGGACAAAAAAGCAAAAGTACCTTATCTGTGGAACAGCAAAATACACACTTTTATTACTTATAATGATGAAAGATCATTTAAATATAAGACCAGGTATGTAAAAGAGCATAATTTAGCAGGGGTAATGTTTTGGGAATACACGGAAGATTTAAAGAATCAGGCTTTATTCAATCCCCTGGTTCATTTTATAAATGATTAATCTTTAGTTAAATTACCTGAGATGATTTTATTATTTAAATGATAATTGTTTCTAAATGTATCCACCAGTTGATCGTTTTGTCCATGCCTGGGTTGTTTTAGTGGTCTTTATATCGTCTTTCCATTTCACGGATCAGATAGAAAATTGATCTCATAAACAGAACGACAACTTAATTTTTTTAATTTTATATAAGCAATCAAATTTTCATTATCATGTCGAAAACTGCAGCAGCAAAGCAAGGATGATTATGCAGAACTATAACCCACGGCTTTTTATTTACATTTTAGAATGTATTATTGGTTTGTGTGTAAGTTATACCCTGTACAAAAGCTTCCCCCAGCATCAATTTTATTGGAGCATGATTTCAACTGTATTGGTTATCGCGCCCGACGGTAAGGGTTCAAACCAGTTGGCGTTTGACAGGATGAAAGCAAATATCCTGGGTTCATCAATAGGTTTATTATTATTTCTGATTCACCAGCCCAACCTGTTTTTAATCAGCATTGCAGTGATTTTGACCATTGTTACCGGCACATTTTTAAAGCTGAATACGGCTTTACGATCTGCTCTTGCCGCTGTAGTCATCGTAATGATTCATGAAGAGGAACAACACAGCACCTGGCGTATAGCAATGGAACGAATGGGGTGTGTAATTATTGGTTGTATTATGGGCCTTTTAATCACACTTGCTTTTAATTCTTTCAGTAATTTAAAAACAAAGCGATAAAGAAAAGGACTAAAGACTAAATCAATGTGATCAGATGGAATTAAATAATCAAATGATATTAGAGGACTGATTAAATAATTAAAGTCATGACGAAGCCGGTTTATTCATACGGAACTGTTTGATTCAAATTAATCAGCACGCTAAAAGAGGAAAAGCTTTGGTAAACCTTTCCTCTGGTGTATATATTAAAGATTTAAAAAAAAACAATTTATTGGGGTTTTGTACTCAAACCCGACGTCCTCACGAACCAATTTTTAGATCATCCTAAACGTTTAGCCACTCTATTTGATGATTAAGACGATTTGAAATATCTAACCCGTTTTTGATTGAACCGAAAAACATATGCATATATTTAGATACAAAATATTGATATACATATGGGAACTTGGGGGACAGGGATAAGTTCAAACGATACTTATACTGACATTTATGAACTAACAATCAAACCAACAGAGAAGATTAACTTTGACGAACAATAAATAAATAAAAATTATGAGCAAAATTATCTTTGACAGCGGAATATCACTTGATGGGTTTTTCGCTGGCGATAATAGGAGTCCGGGCAACCCAATGGGTGACAATGCACGAGCAATTCACAAATGGATGTTTAAACAAAAAGCATTTTGGAAAAACATCAATATGGAAGGCGGTGAAGAGTACGGTGCAGACAGTAAGTTAATTGATGATGTGTTTGCAAGAACAGGTTCTTACATTATGGGAAAGCGAATGTTTGAAGAAGGCGA
Organism: Mucilaginibacter sp.; assembly: GCA_029237615.1. Lineage (GTDB taxonomy): Bacteria > Bacteroidota > Bacteroidia > Sphingobacteriales > Sphingobacteriaceae > Mucilaginibacter. Next base: position 4,898 of record JAQNCM010000044.1, on the reverse strand, counting down.
AGTCCATTGGAAAGAAGATTTATACAAAGCGGATGTTTATGTTCTGACACACGAAAAACGCGAGCCCTGGGTTCAAAAGGGGACAACAACTTTTTATTTCATCAATGATGGAATAAAAAGTGCATTAGAAAAAGCAAGACAATCAGCCAAAGGAAAGGACATAAGGATACAAGGTGGTGCGAATACTATTCAACAATTTCTCAATGCAGGGCTTGTGGACGAATTTTTCATTCACATTGCACCTCTTTTTTTAGGAAGTGGTATCCGACTGTTTGACGGCATTGACCAAGACAAATATGATATTCAAATTGTAGAAGTAATACCTTCAAACTTAACAACACATTTGAGATACAAACTGACGAAGAAATGAGAACATTAATAAAATTACTCCATAAAAAAAGTAGCCAATTTTATTGGCTACATGTCATAAATAATACTCAAAGCAAAAAACAGAACCCACACTCTATTAGGAGACAGGACTTTAACTCCGCCTGTATCTACCCTATCAATTGCGACATTTGAACAGTTGGGGGTGCCGGTTTACTCGCTCCAGGGAGAATGCAGAATACAGTCACAAAAGTTTTTCCGGTGAAAATCAGGAATCATAAATGCGCAAACATCTGCTTTAATATTTCCGAAGGTGGTTTCTGTTTTGTGTTCAAATCCGGAAAAGAATGTTGGAATGATTCTGTTTTTAAAATCATTTCTCGGATATACGCTGATAATTTCTTCACGATGCGCACTGCTCAGGTTATCATAGCCCTCCCCCATCACATCAAGCCCTACCCCCGAATACATGAGTGCAACTTCCGGTTCCTTGTGCTCTGCAATTCCGATAGTGGTATGCAGGGCTATGGTATCCCACACCAATTGCATTGCCTCTTTAGGAAGGCCGTGTGAGGCAAGGAAATCCCTTGCGGCATTTGCGCCGTCAACCTCAAACCGCAGGTTCGGGCTGCTGTAATGCGGTGTCAGCCCCAGGTCGTGAAATACTGAACTTACATATAAGAGTTCCGGATCATAAGGAAGTGAATTTCGTTTACCGTTAAGCGATGCAAATACGAATACTCTTAGTGAATGATTGTATAAAAATTCGGTGCCGTGCTCCAGTAACAGTTCTGTGGCTTGATTCGCGATAATACTATCCGGGATATTAACCCCGGCTACTGTTTTTAATTTGTTAACTGACATAATCGTTGTTTAATTAAACAAAGCTACGCAGTATCCGGATTTAAGGGAATGTCAATAACCGCATATCAGCTGTGCATTTTAACATGTACGCTTCTGTAACTGTTAGGAGACTGTGACACGTATTTTTTGAAGAAATGACTAAACTGTTCGGGACTTGAGAATTTTAGCTGGTAAGCAATTTCTTTAACAGGATTATAGGTAAACTGCAGTGCACGTTTAGCCTCACTTATCAGCTTCTGATTGATGAGTTCTTTAGCTCCTTTACCGCTATAGCGCTTACAAACTGCTGTCAGTTTTCTTGCAGGCAACTGCAGCAGGGTAGCATATTCTTCAACTTCATGTGATATAATTTCAGGCTGGCTAACCATATTATAAAAACTCCGGTATTGCTTATAATCAAATGTGTCAAATCCTTCAACCAATGCTGCATTGATATTGGCTATTTTAATCATGGCAATTTTCAGGTAAGCCGCCAACGCATCTGCTTTATTAACGTAGTTATCCTTCATAAACTCTGCCTGCAGAAATTTAAAGAGCTGGTTAATTTCGATTTGATCAGCATCATTTAACGGAATTACCTGGTTAAACGCTGCGTTATCAAAAAGTACTGACTTACAGTTGCTGGCACTCGCAGGAGCTTTTTCCCAAAAGAAATCATCAAAACTAAGTTCATAACCACTCCATGAGGTGCCATGCTCAAACCGGAAAACCTGTTCCTTTGCGATTAATACGATTTCGTTTCCTGATAAAAGCCACGGTTTTTCATCAATTTGTAAACAACCGCTGCCCCCATGAATTAAAAGTATCCGGTTATACTTCAATCTGCAGGGATTGACAGATAGAAGTCCTTTATTTTGATAAGTAATTGAAAACGAATAGGACAATTCGCTTTCTAAAGCAGTTTTACGAGATGTTTCCATTTACTTGAATAAAAAACCGATACGACCCGAATAATATTTAACGGTGGAAAATTACGGATTACAGCGGATTTAATATTAAGGCTACTGTAAAAATATAATAACAAGAGATCAGGATGATATTAAGCAGGGTCATTGGCAAGTACCGGTAGTGGCAAATTATTTTGGCTTTTTGATGCAACTTGTTAATATCCTTGATAAACCTTAAACGACTCTGTAGAACTCATTGTTCAGCTTGGTTCAAGGTTTAATTTTTTAATATTGAAGATTTAAAAACTATTTGAGAGAGTAATAGTTAACATAAAAACCAGTAGCATTTACTACAACTTTATGACAATTTATAATGACTAATGCGGAAGATCTCAATATAGGTATTATACACAACTTTTATACTAAAAGAGGTGGAGAAGATCAGGTAGCTGAAAGTGAATATAAATTACTCAAGGCAAATAACTTTAAGGTTCATTTATTAAAATTTAAGAATCCGGAGGGTAAATTAAAACAGCTGTTTACTTATTTTTTTTCAGTTTTTAACTTATTTTCTTTTGTAAAATGTTATAGCTGGCTTAAACAAAATAATATTGATATATTGCATGTACATAACTGGTTCTTTACTGCTTCTCCTTCTATTTTCTGGGCCGCCAGGTATTGTAAGGTACCGGTTGTTGTTACTTTGCATAATTATAGATTGATATGCCCTTCGGGAACGTTAGTATTTAACGGAAAGGCTTATCCTGATAGTTTAAATAGTGAATTTCCATGGAGTGCTATAAAAAAAGGTGTTTATAGAAACTCAACCAAACTTACTTTCAATTTAGTTTTTACAGTTTGGCTAAATAAAAAGATAGGCACCTGGAAGTTGGTTAAATATTATATTATTCTGACAGCGCATTCTAAAACTTTAATAGAAAGCAGTCATTTAAGGGGAATTACAAATAAGCTAATCGTAAAAGCCAATTTTGTTTCACCCATCAAAGTAAATAACAGTATTCCCCGTCAGGATAATTTTTTATTTGTAGGGCGTTTGTCTGATGAAAAGGGGATAAATATTTTACTGGCGGCATTTAAAGGTTCATCATATAAACTAACCATTATAGGAGAAGGGCCTCTGCAAAGCGACGTTGAAGATTTTGTGAAAGATAACAGCAACGTAACCTATCTGGGTTTTAAAGATAAAGAGACTATAAATTATGAACTGCATAAATGCACTGCTTTAATTTTTCCATCCATCTGGTATGAAACATTTGGTTTGATCATGATTGAAGCTTTTGCGGTATCAACACCTGTTATTGCATCATACAGCGGATCGTCCAGTATAATTGTAAAGCATGGTTATAATGGATTGCACTTCGAGCCGTCAAATACTGACAACTTGAAAGAAAAGCTTATGGAATGGTCATCTTTTGACGATAATGTAAAGGAACAATACCGTAAAAATGCCTATGACAGCTATTTACAGTATTATACACCCGAAAAAAATATAGAACAATTGGTTGAAATATATAAGTCAGCTGTTTGATTACTATAATAAATTATTGTGGCAATAAAATGGATAAAATTATAACCACAAGTTGGGATGATGGGCATCCGCTTGATTTCCGTATAGCTGAGCTATTGGACAAGTATGATCTAAAAGGTACTTTTTACATACCCAAAAAAAATCCTCAAAATACGGTAATGAGTGAAACTGATATGGCCCAGCTTCATCATAAGTTTGAGATAGGCGGGCACACCTTAAATCATGTTAACTTAAAAAAGCTTGATAATAGTAATTTAGTTCATGAAATAAATGGAAGTTATTGCTGGTTAAACGAAGTAACCGGGGTAAAACCAATATCATTCTGTCCGCCATTTGGCGCTTATAATGCAGCATCATTGAAAATAATATATCTGGCAGGTTTCAAAGTAATAAGGACAACCCAGCTTTTATCGCCAGATTTATTACTTCCCGTTAACTATACCACCTTACAATTGTTTAACCATTCTTCCTATACTTATGCTAAGCATCTATTAATCAGGGGCAGGGTAACAGATTTTAAACTTTGGCTGTATAGCGGAGCTACATCTGATATGTTAAATTTAATTGACTACTATCTTAATTACATAGACATGAATGGCGGATGCTTCCATTTATGGGGCCATTCCTGGGAGATTGAAAAGTTTAACTTATGGAAACAATTAGAAATTGTTTTTAAGCACTTATCAAACCGAAGTGAATATAGTTATATGGAAAACGGCCAATTGTCTAACCATATCAAACACCAAAATGTTAATATAAATAACCCAAACCAATAGGTGTCTGCCTTAAACTATTAATATAAAATCATAAAGAAGTCCAATAATTTCCCCAAGAGATAATTTCTACATCCACCAGAATTAACGTCCTCATTTTCAATAGAAAATTTAATATAATTAAAACTTTTAATTTTCCTTATTGTTAATATTATTTCAAATATTGATCGTTGTCATTAATATAAAATTAGTTATGAAAATAAAACTCCTGCACTGACGGCAAAAGAAACCGAAGGGTTGAAATAAAATTAAGTGAAATTAATCAATAGAATTCAAAGCGTATAAAGCAAATAAATATGAAAATTAACTATACTCTTTTAATAGCAGCTTCCATAATTTTATTTCAGTTTCTTATTTCTTCATGCGCTAACGTCAGGCAGACAGAATATTTTGCTGACCAGAATGATGCGATTATCAAATCTATAAACATTGCCCCATCATCAACCATACAGCCCAATGACATACTTAGTATAGCGGTGAGCAGTTTAAACCCCAGTG
>JAQNCM010000611.1 GCA_029237615.1 Mucilaginibacter sp. | reverse complement strand
TTTGAGTTAGATGCAGATTATATTCGCCTGGATAGGAAAACTCACTTAATATTTGCAAAAGGAAGCTATGACCCTAAAACAAAGCGCTATGTGGGAAGGCCGATCTCTAAACAAAAAAATGAAGATCCGCTGACATCTGATTCATTGTTGTTTAATTACGCGACTAAAAAAGGGATGATCTATAATCCATCCACCAAACAGCAGGAAAACTATATAACTCATGGACAAGTTAAAAAATTAAATAACGATGAAGTTGCCTATCGCAACATCATTTTTACCACCTGTGATAAACCTGACCCGGATTTTGGTATTGTAATTACCAGGGGTATTGGTGAAAAAAAACAAATTGTTTCCGGTCCGGCGTATCTTGAAATTGAAGGCGTACCTATTCCAATTGGTATACCATTTGGTTTTTTTCCGAAACAGGATACGCGTACATCCGGTTTTATACTCCCTTCTCCCGGTGAAGACGCCAAATTGGGTTTTTATCTGAGAAACTTTGGCTATTATGTTGGCATAAGTGATTATGCCGACCTGACTAATACCGCTTCTTATTATTCAAATGGCTCATTTGAGGTAAATAGTATTTTAGACTATATGGACCGGTATAAATATTCAGGTAATTTGTCATTAGCCTATGGCTCTCATAATTATGCTTTACCTGGAGATCCCTTTACAAAAGATTTTAATATTACCTGGTCGCATAGTCAAAACCCCAACGCCCATCCGGGTAGCACGTTTAGTGCTTCTGTTAATGCGGGCACATCTACTTTTTATCAAAATGACCCCAATATTACCGGGTTCAACTTAACGGCGCTTACATCAAATACGCTGCGTTCAAGTATTGCCTATGGCCGCACCTGGGCAGGGACGCCTTTTAATCTTACCGTCAGCCTTTCGCACAGCCAAGATCTGACCAATAAAACCATTACGTTAGAACTGCCTACATTTAATTTCAGTATGGCAACCATCAGCCCGTTTGATTCAAAAGACAGGGTGACTGAACAAAAGTGGTATCAAAAAATCACGGTAGGTTATAACTTAACAGGTACCAACAGAATTAATGCCGTTCCCGAATCACAGCTGTTTCAAAGCAGTACACTGACCAAAAAAATGCAAAATGGTTTACAGCACACCATTCCTATAGGACTAAATTTAAATGTGCTTAAGTATTTTCAGTTTAACACCAGTGTGAATTATACTGAACAATGGTATTTTCAAACGATAAGGAAACATTATGCACGGGCGGATTCATTGGTTACAGATACGGTACCAGGATTTCAACGGGCCGGTGAATATAGCCTTAGTGCAGGTTTTTCAACCAAGTTGTACGGTACTTTGAATTTTAAAAACGGAAGGTTACGGGCTATCAGGCATGTAATGACACCCACTATCAGTTTTAGCTACCGGCCTGACTATACCAGCCTGAATTATGGATTTAATAAATCCATTGTCAGCACAGCTACCATTCCTTATCCTGTGATTTATCAGCAATATTCAATTTATGAGCAATCCATTTACGGCGGCCCGTCCGGAGGAAGACAAGCCGGGTTGAATTTTAGTTTAGATAATTCGATAGAGGCCAAAGTTCGCCCTAAAAGCACAGATACAAGCACAACAGATAAAAAAATAACTATTCTCCAGGATCTCAATATTTCCACATTTTACAATTTTGCAGCCGATTCATTCAGGCTTTCGCCTATAGCTTTTTCAGGCCATACCGCGCTGTTTCATGACCGGTTAAATCTTAGCTTTGGCGGGACGCTAAATCCTTATACTGTCTCCGTACGTGATTCCATACAAGCCGGAGGACAGATTCACAGTTATGCAGTCTACTCTAAAAATTACAGTTTTCAGGATGGCCGGTTGCCGACGCTGACATCGTTTAATATTTCGGCAAGTATAAGTTTAAATCCGGCGGTTTTTCATCCTCACCCGCAAACCCAGAACGGTATGAACGCCCTGCAGAATATAAATCCGCAGCAAGCCCAACGACTAGCAGCGATCAATAGCGACCCCATGGCATACGTTGACTTTAATATACCGTATAATATTTCTTTAAATTATAGTTTTACCTATACTAATAATTACACCAATACTTTTAATACCAATACCTTAATGATAACCGGTGATGTGAATATCACCCCTAAATGGAAGGTGCAATACAATACCAACTTTGATTTAAGAGTACGACAGCTAAGCAGTGCTACCTCATTTTCGATTTATCGCGATCTGCATTGCTGGGACCTGGCCATTCAATGGCTCCCTTTTGGCTACTATAAATCATATAATGTTACTTTAAGGGTAAGATCAACTATTTTACAGGACCTGAAACTTAGTAAAAAGAGCGATTATACCAACAGCCAATATTTTACACAATAAAAATGCTTGCAGAAATAATAACTATCGGGGACGAAATTTTAATAGGGCAGATTGTTGATACCAATTCTGCCTGGATGGCCGGCCAGCTAAATAACGCGGGCATAAGGGTGAAACAAATATCTTCGGTATCTGATAACAGGGAGCATATATTAACAGCGCTTGGCGAGGCGGCTAAAAGAGCTGACATGATTTTTATTACCGGTGGCCTGGGGCCCACTAAGGATGATATCACTAAAACGACGCTTGCCGAATATTTTGGGGTGGGAATGGTAGAAAATAAGGATGCATTAAACAATGTTCTCCGGATTTTTGAGCGTTACAACCGCCCATTATTAACGGTAAATAAAAAGCAGGCCGAGGTGCCTGAAAACTGTGAGGTGATCATCAATAAAAATGGAACTGCTCCGGGAATGTGGTTTAATGAAGGAGGAAAGGTATATGTTTCTATGCCGGGCGTCCCTTTTGAAATGATGTATATGATGGAGGAGGAAGTAATTCCTAAAATTAAATCATTATTTAAGCTGCCTGTTATTATTCATAAAACTATATTAACAGTAGGCGAGGGAGAATCGTTTTTAGCGGAAAGAATAGCGGATATAGAAGACGCTCTTCCGGATTATATTAAACTGGCTTATTTACCAAAGCTTGGGCAGGTGCGCTTAAGATTAAGCGGGTACGGTGATGATGAAGCCTTTTTAAAAGATAAGATAAATGAATTTGCAACTAAACTAATAGATAGAATAGGTGATTTTGTTGTTGCCGATGAAGACATACCACTTGAAAAAAACATACTAAATTTTATGGAGAAAAGAGGGCTAACGCTCTCCGTTGCTGAAAGCTGTACAGGTGGTTATATTTCGCACCTGTTTACACAACATGCCGGTTCATCAACAGTTTTTTACGGAGGCGCGGTATCCTACTCCTATGAGCTAAAGGAAAGCATATTGGGCGTAAAGCATGAAACGCTTTTGCAATATGGTGCGGTAAGCGAGCAAACGGTTAAAGAAATGGTGGAAGGCGCATTGCTGAATTTTAAATCAGATTATGCTATTGCCGTTACCGGCATAGCCGGACCTGGCGGCGGCACTGCTGACAAACCTGTAGGTACGGTATGGATCGCTGCGGCATCAGCCGGGAAAACAGCGATAAAGAAGTTCACATTTGGCAGCCGCAGACAGCAAAATATTGAAAGGAGCGCCACCTCTGCATTATTTATGTTGAATACTTTACTTAAAGAAGTTGAAAAATAGGATTAAAATTATCTAATTTTACCAATCGAACTATATTTTTTATATGTCTAAATACCAATTGTTACTGCCAAAAATGGGGGAGAGTGTTGCGGAAGCAACAATAATCAAGTGGTTGAAAAAGCCGGGAGATTATGTTGAAGCCGATGAAGCAGTAATGGAAATTGCTACTGATAAGGTGGACTCTGAAGTGCCATCGCCTGTATCGGGAAAATTGGCTGAACAGCTTTGTAAAGAAGATGATGTTGTGCAGGTAGGTTCTGTTATAGCAGTTATTGAAACCGAAGCAGCCGAAGAAGAAGCACCCGTACCACAGCCGTATACAACTCCGGTAACAGCTGCTCCGCAGGAAGCGTATGTTGCGCCGCAACCGCAAGCAGTGGTTGAACCGGCAACGCCGGAGGTAACATCACAACCAATACCGGGTATTGATCAGTTGGCAAACCGGCCACTTGTTCAATACAATGATAGTTTTAAAAGTTCGCCAAGGTTCTATTCACCATTGGTAAAGCAAATCGCTACCCAGGAAAATATCAGCATAGCCGAATTGGAACAAATCCCGGGTAATGGAGCAGAAGGGCGTCTGACTAAGGACGACCTGCTGGATTACATTAAAACCAGGCCGGCAAAATCAATTGAACAGGTAAAGCCGGAACAACCGGTTCAGGATATAGCCAGGGATAAGCCGGCCCAGGCCATTTCCGTATCAGGAGGGGATGAAATTATAGAAATGGACAGGATGCGGCGTTTGATAGCTGATCATATGGTGATGAGCAAGCAAACTTCTCCGCATGTTACCTCATTTGTTGAGGCTGATGTAACCAGCCTGGTGATGTGGCGTGATAAGGTTAAAGCTAACTTTGAAAAAAGAGAAGGCGAGAAAATTACTTTTACTCCAATTTTTATAGAAGCAGTTGTAAAGGCCATTAAAGATATGCCGATGATCAATGTGTCGGTAAATGGCACACAGATCATTAAAAAGGCAGCTGTAAATATCAGTATGGCTACCGCTTTGCCAAACGGGAACC
>JAQNCM010000613.1 GCA_029237615.1 Mucilaginibacter sp. | reverse complement strand
CCCCCAACCCGAACATCCCGGCTAGCTCAGACCGCCACTCCTGGCAGTGCTGAATGTAGACCCCGAGTGGCGTCCGGTTGTCGGGCGAAGCCGCTCGAACTGCCAGGTCCACGTCGCTGTCGGGCCGGTGGTCGCCGCGGGCGCGGCTTCCGAACAGCACAACCTCAAGGACTTCGGGGTGGCCGGCGGCCCAGGCCGCGATAATTCGGATCAACGCTTCCCGCGTCATGGCCCAACATAGGCCTGTCCCCAGCGGGGATGAACCCCGATCTCGGGAGCGCCCTAGATTGACTGACGTCGCGACCATCGATATCGCTGGGGCGCTTAACCAGCGATATTCAAAGGGTGATCAAGGGGTGCTGAACGTCTAACACCTGGATCGCCGACGATAAGGGCGCAAGACGATGGCATTCGACGTTGGAGGCTTCGCCGGAGGTCTGACGAGCGGCCTCGATCAGGGTTCGCAGATCATGCAGCGGCGTCAGCAGATGCAGGCCTATCAGCAGATGCAGGCCGCTCAGGCGGCTACCGGGCGGTCCTGGCTAGCCCCAACGCCGGGTGTGCCTGCTCCGCCGCCTGGCGTTGCTCCTGCAGGCCAAGGTGGCGTTCCTTCGCTCGGCAACACCAGTCCTGACCCGATGATGGGCCGTGGGTCCGCGCCCCCGCCGATGGGGAATACCTCTCCCGATCTGATGATGAGTCGCGGACCTGCTCCTCCCATGGGTGGCGGCCAGCCCAGGCCGATGGGCGCCGGCGGTGCGCCCGGTGGTGCACCTGCCCCCATGCCGATGCCCGGTGCGCGGCAAATGCCCATGCCTGGGGCCCAACCCATGCCTCAGGCGGCTTCAACTGCGGCTCGTCCGCCTCCGGGTGGCGGGGCTCTGTCGGGCACGGCTCAGCCGACCGGGGGCAAGCCGTCGGACGACGCCCAGAAGACGATCATGTCGATCGCAGGCAGCATCAAGAAGGCCAATCCTGACATCGATCCCGGGACGCTGTTCCGTGCGGTCGAAGAGCAGATCAAGCTCATGAAGGGCGTCCAGCCTGAGGTGAAGGACTACATGGTTCTCCAGGCCAAGACGGCCGACCTGACGGTGCAGCTGCAGAAGGCGCAGATGGTCATCGACGGCCAGAACCAGCGTGCGGAGACCAACGTCGCCGGCCGCGAAGCCGTTGCCGACACGCAGGCGGATTCCCGGCGCGACACGGCCAAGATCGGCGCCAACGCCCGGGTTCAGTCCGCGGGTATCCAAGGCAACTCCCGGGTCGCCGCGGCGGGCGAAGGTGCCGGCGCGCGCCGCTACGCCGCCGATCAGGTGCTGGAGGGCGTCGGAGTTCGGAGCAAGGCGTCCGTCGACGCTGCGGGGGTCCGCGGCGGAGCCCAGAAGGACTCGGCGCGCACGGCGGCCAACGCCCGGGTGAAGGCCGCTCGTGTTACGGCGGGCCACGATCCCGGTGACGACCCGCCTCCCTTCCCGCCGACCAAGGGCCACAAGGCTACGTCTCCGGACGGCTCGACGTGGCAAGCCGACGGGAAGACTTGGACGAAGGTGCAGGGCCAATAGGCGGCGACTCCTAGGCGGGCAACCACCACCCGCCGGGACCTTCGCCTGATCTACCCGGGGAGAAACACGTCGCTTGGCTTCGCGTAGAGCCCAACCAAATCGACCGCGAAGGGGGCGTTGTGGAGGGCTACATCGGCAAGGAAGGCGTCGTTGGCGTGCGCGTAGGTCCCCAAGTCAGCCTTCACGGCCTCAGAGAGCAGCCAGCCCACCATGGCCGCCTTGGTCCCGATGCCATTCGGCCCATCGCCGCCATAGAACGCGAAATAGTCGGCCCGGCTGAGCGTCTGGCCGTTGAGAACGAAGGTGGGGTCGAGAAGCGCGTGCAGCTTCGTGTCCGAAGGCGTGCCGCCGAAGATCTTTGTGTAGGCGTCTCGCGTGGCGGCGAAGAGGTTCTCAGCGCCGAACGCTGTCGTGAATGCGGCGTTGCCCTCGCCGCCCTTGCCCAGATTGACCGCAAAATTGATGTAGCGGTTCTCCAGACTGAAGCTCTGGTAATAGGCCGAGTTAAGGTTGTTCGGATTGGGCCCCGTCGGCGAGACGAGGTAGTCCATCCCCCCTGCACTCGGCGCCTTGCCGGTAAAGAACTCATAGGCCAGCGTGGCCACCGACGTCGTCGCCGCCGCCGCATGGGCTATGACGCTGGCGGCTTGCGCGGATGTGACAATTCCGGATTGAAGCTGCGACGCCAGGGGTAGGATCGTCGTTGCCGCGAGGTAGAGCGGGTTCCAGACGGTTGAGCCGTCGCTCAGTTGGATGCTCGGTGTCGCGGCGGCCGTCGACATTGCCGAAGCCCTGAACACCTGCGCGAACTCCGTCTGGAGCTGCTGCAATGTTCCGGCTGACGGGACCGCCCCCAGGGCCACCGTCTGATCGGTGAAGACCAGCTGTTGGATGCTGCTGAGCGTCTCGCTCCCGTCCGGAGCGCTGGCCCGGTTGTCATGTATCGACCAGGTTCCATTGGCATTTGCCGCCAGCGTGTAGTTGGCGAAGGTTCCGGTGTAGACGACGGAATTGACCCCCGAACCACCATCAATGACGTCGAAGCCAGGGCTGCTGTGGAAGGTATCGTTGCCTCCAAAACCCCGCAGGACATCGTCGAAGATGGTGCCAAAGAACGTGTCGTTGCCGGCCAACATCGTGTTTACGGCCGTGAAGGTGTCGCCCGTTGCGACCCAGTTGACGAACGCCGTGGCTGATACGGAGAAGCTCTTGGCGTCAAACGCTAAGACGCCCAGGCGGGTCTCCAGAATTTCGTTCAGCGTGCCGCCCGCTAGGTTGCCAGCGGCGTCGTAGCTAAATGACCCGAAGAAATCGTCGAGATTGCCGCCGCCGAGGTCGACCCGGATTTGCGAACTATTCGCGATCGAGATCGTCCCGCTGAGCAAATTTCGGACATCGAGCGTGTCGATGTTCAGCGCAAAATTGCCCCCACCTGTGATGATCGCCAAACCAGATCCTCCCTCAACCTGAAGGAGAGACTAGCCCGGCTTTCAATCGCCTCGCACCATCGATTTCGATGCGGGCCGCATGGCGCGGCGGATCGTCCTACGCTTAGCCGCTTGGCCGCCGCCTGTGGAAGAACGGCGCGACGCCCACCGCCGGCTCCAGGTCGCTGGCCGGCTCGGCGGGATCGAGCGGACGCACGAAGAGCCGCACCGTGGGTTCACCTTCAGTGGCGCTGTCGGCAAAGTCGGCTAGCGATCTCGCTAGAAGGGCGAGCGTCGCTCCATCACGAGACGCAGGCCCTCCTCATATTGCGCGGGCGTGAAGGAGTAGCCGCCAAACGTCTCAAGGACGGGAGTCAGCACCAGTTCGACGAACGGGGCGAGGGCGGATCCGGGCGTGTCCGCCTTGAAGGACACGGTGCAGGGGGCCGCGTATTCTTCCCTCGCGACGTGCGGGTTTCGTATGGGAAGAGGCCAATTTACACGCCGCCCCGAGAGACCGTTCCACATGAACGCGAACGACAGGGTGTGAGACTCGTCGGCAGCGCCGAAGCTGTTCGCGATAGCTAGAGCTGTCAGCAAGACCTCTGAGACATCAGCCACCGCGGCCCAGGGATCGAATAGCTGGCCGGCCTGCTCACCTCGGCGGCGAGCGATGACGTCGTGCAGGATCAGCCTCCTTTCGAAGAACTTCCCCGCTGGGTCCAGCACTGAGAACGAGAGCATGTCGAACATACCCTGGTGCACAAAAAACGTCTCCCAGGTGCGATGGTAGACATAGGGGGCGGCGTCATCGCTGGCCGTCGTAGTGTCAATCCACGGCGGGTAGCTCGTGAGCTTCGGAATGCTGTTCCGGACCAGGGCGAGAAACTGGGTGTTGGCTCCGACACCGACTAGCGGCGGTTCGATGCAGAAGGCCAAGGACCGAGAGCCCCACGGGGCCATTTCGGCCGCTTCCGGAGACGGACGGTCTTTCAGTACCGCGGCGAAACGAGCTTCACCCCTGGCAAGGAATTCTACGACGGGCGCGGCCGGGCTTGGATCGCCGGCCTCCCCGCCGAGGGATTTGACTAGCTCCACAATCGCGGGCCCAGCTCCGGTCAGATGACGTCGAAGGAACCGCCCTATGTCGGCTTCGCGGTTGTTGAAGCAGATGTTGACGAGATCCGCCCAATCTCCTGGCTGACACGCTGCGGAACTCGGCCTCCCATTCGCCTTGAGGGTCCGGAACGGGACCTCTCCAAAGCCTAGGTGGTCGACCTTTCCGTCGTCGGCCTTGATGGGCGTGCGTACAGCCACCGGGACCAGAACTCCCGGTGGCACCTTGATCCTCACACAGTCGGCGTCCGAGAGCGTGATGAACTCGACGGCCACCTCGAACCGCTCAGATGCGTGTCTTGCGATCAGGTCCTGGATGGCATCTGCGTGGTAGTGCTTCCGCAGGTCAAAATCGGGCCGGTCACTTCGCGGCGTGCCGTCGTTCTGAAAGCCAATGTAGAGATCGCCGCCGTCTCGATTTCGAAGGGCGATGATCGCCTTGACGATCACGGCGCGATGAGGCGGATGCAGCGGATCGAGCCAGCCCTTCAGCTCGAGCGACAGGCTTTCCGACATCGACGCTTGGATCGGCGCGTCGGCCGGGTTCGAGGTGTCGTCGTCGCTCAAGTTAGGCCACCCACCGGCTCCGTCGGACTCCAAACTAGTAAGAGAAGTTGATGTTCGGTGTTGCCACGCGAAGGGGTTCGTCCTTTACAGGCGGCCCGATTATCGCGCCGGCAAGCGCGGCGCCGGCAATCAAGGCGCCGGCAATCGCGCCGGCAACGACCGCGATGTTGAAGGTCAGCGCCCGGCGCTTTACAGCCTTCGCTAGGCTATCGATCATCTCCTCAGACCGTTCAATCAACCAGCCCTTCGCGCCGTCCTCGGTGAGCTGGGCCAAGGCATCGACACCGTGGCTCGCCCACCACGACGGCTTCTCCCCCGGGAAAACACTTCGTCGGCTGAATAGCCCACAACATCCGATTGCGCCCCCTAAGGCGAAGGCGACGGACGACCCACAGGCAATATAGATTGCGAGCGGGGGCAGCTTGTCGGCGTTCGTTGTAAGGGTCGCTGCAACTGCCGCGCCTGCAAAAAGCAGAGCGCAAAGGGCGGAGAGACGCTGATTGAGAGCATCAACGCGGCCGATGTTCGTCTGGACGAGCTTCTCGGCTTCGGCGAGGATCAGGGTCCGGACCTCAGGCTGTGCCTTCTGGTAGGCGTCGAGGGCGAGGGCGAGATCGAGACTGTTAGACATGGCCGACCAACCTAAGCCAGCGCCCGTCCCGCCGCCACCTCCGCGGCCACCGCCGCCACGCGCGCCTCCCCCTACGACGATCAATGAGGGCCATGTGCGGCCGGTTCGAAGGTGAAGCGTCGTGAGCGATAAGAAGAAGCAGCCACCGCCTGCGCCACCTCCGCCACCTCCGCCTCCGCCTCGGGCACCGAAGCCCACTATGACGTTCGATAACCGCGCAGATCGGAAGAAGTAGCGTTTGCTGAGCGATGGGGCCCAACGAGCGTGACGCGCGCCGCGCGAGTTGTCGGCAGGGTCGGCGACGTCAGACCTTGCCGTGGGCGCAATCGTATTCGGCCCAAAGGTCCACCGGCGGCTCCGTCGAACCCTGACCCTCGAGCAGCACCGTCACGGCGCCGTCGGGATGCGGCGCTAAGCTGGTGACCGTCTTCCCCATGGCCTCGAGGGCTTCGATCCTGCGGCGAATCTGCGCCTTCGATACGGCCGGCTTGTTCATCCCCTAGCCCTAGCCCTAGCCTTAGCCTTCGCCCTGGCCGATCTGCCCGTCAACGGCGCCTGCCGCCCGCCGGATGGACGCTAGAGCGCCGCCACGACCTGCACCTTCTGGAACGGCCGCAACGGCGCAACGACGGCCTTGACCTCGGCGTGCATCGAAGTCGCCAGCATGGCCAGGCGGTTGAACTCCGCGATGGTGGCCTCGATCTCGGC
>JAQNCM010000602.1 GCA_029237615.1 Mucilaginibacter sp. | reverse complement strand
GCTTACCGTATGCGGATCGAAGTGGTGGTCGTTCTGCAGGAAGACCGGGTGCAGGTCCTGGCTGCCGTGACTGAAGGCATTAAAGCCGGACATGAGCAGGACAAGAAACAGAAAGAGTGGCAGATACCCGCGGATTCCCTGCCATAGTCCCGTCAATGCCAGCCCGGCGCCTCGCGCCGCCCGGCCCTGCCGCCAGGCAGGTGACTCCTCAACATTGAAGGCAATGTAGCCGGCGACCAGGGCGGGCGATGCTCCCACGATGAACAACCCACGCCAGCCGATGACCGGGAAGAACAGGCCGAAGGCGGCCGCAGCTACCAGATAGCCCACCGCATACCCCTCCTGCAACAGCCCGGAGAAGAAGCCTCGGTTTTCCTTTGGGAGCGTCTCAAACGCCAGCGCCGCCCCCACCCCCCACTCGCCGCCCATCGCGATTCCGAACAGGGCACGCAGCACCAGCAGGACGTGCAGCGATGGAGTAAACGCACAAGCCAGCTCGAGTAACGAATAACACAGTACGTTCACTATAAGAGTGGGCCGCCGCCCGACCAGATCTGCCATCCAACCAAACAGGAGTGCACCCAAGGGGCGAAAAGCGAGGGTAACAACGAGAGCTTCTGTGACTGCGCTCCTGGCGACTCGGAAGTCTGTGGCTATGGCGGAAACACAGAATACGAGGATGAAGTAGTCGAACGCGTCGAGGGCCCAACCAAGAAAACAGGCTGCAAATGCGTGCCGCTGTTTCGCAGTCAGCGCGCGGAATGGGGCCAGGGCGTACACGAATCAGCTGCAAGCATAGCAGCAGCAAAATGGAGATCCAGTTCTGCAACGTCGCGTTCCCTTATTGGAGTGGGACATGGTGCGTGCGCAACAACACCGTGCATTCGAGACAGAGTTGGGGGACGATATGGGAAGCGTGTTGAGGTGCGAGCAAAGGGCTGCGCTACCGAATGAGAGGCTGCCAGAGCTTGCGCTTTTGGAGCTGGAGCGAACCACCGATCAGCTCCGTCGCGAGATTCATCTGCTTTTGCGCACTTTCGGCCTTACCTCCACCCAATTCAACGCGCTGCGCATCCTGCAGAACGGAGAACCGGGCGGCCTCACCTGCTCTGGCCTGGGCAATCGGCTGATCAGCGCAGACCCGGACATTACCCGGCTTCTGGACCGTTTGGCCAGGCAGGGCCTCGTCCGCCGCCACCGTGATGCGCGCGACCGCCGAGTGGTTCTGACAGAGATCACAGATGCGGGCGCAGCCCTTCTCCAATCGATAGCTCCGCATCTGGACACACGTGTCCGCGCCCTGTTCGAGCACATGCCGCAGCAGCGGCTGGAGCAGTTAATCGAGCTCCTCGAAGAAACGCGGCTCACCGACCGCACAGCAGATCAGGGCAACGTTCAAGAGTTGCCGGAGAGTCGCGGCCTGCCGACCTCGCGCGCTGGCTGACGCTGGAGAATTGCAGAGGATCGAGATGCAAGAAGCGGAAGGCCTGGGCCTCCCGCTTCGTTTTCAAGGTCAGTCGTTGGCGCTTACTTCTCCGCCTGGACCGCTTGCGCCGGCATGGGGGCCAGCACCGCGTCGCCGCCGTCTGGGTTGACCGACCCGTCAGAGAACTTCTTGTGCAGCTGATGATGCAGACAGTAAAGAGCAAGCTCTAGCCGGTCGGAAACACCGAGCTTGTCGTAGATCTTGCGCAGGTAGTTCTTGATTACCTGCTCGGTAGTGCCGAGCTGGTAGGCGATCTCCTTGTTGCGCTTGCCCTGCGTAATGCAGGTGATGATCGCCATCTCCTTGGGAGAGAGCCGCGGCTGGCTCTTAGGACTGGTCAGAGCAGTCGCCTGCGAGCGGTAGGCCTCAATGACCCAGTTCACCGACTGATTATCGATCCAGGTCTCGCCCTGCGCGATCTTGCGGACGCACTTTACTAGAAGGTCCGGCGAGATCGACCGCGGAATAATACCCCGCACTCCACGCCGGTAGAGTTCCACCGTGTTCTGCTCGTCCGTCGAGACCGCCTGGATGATGATCTTCACCTGCGGGTTGCGGCGCACAATGGCGGGAATCGCATCCGTCGTCCCTGAGATCAGTCCGCCCTCGAGGATGACCAGATCGGTCGGGAAGCGCTGGATCGCGGCATCCAGATTGGTCAGGTTGTCCACCTGGGCCACCACCCGGATGTCGTCTTCCAATGCGAAGATCTTGCGCATGCCAACGCGGTAGATAGCCTGCGAGTCCGCGAGGATGACGCGAATGAGGTTCGGCTCTGCGTGAGAGCCGGATGAGACGGGTTCCTCGGCGATCGATTCGTCCAGCATGTCGGGCTTGGCTGTGCTCATAACAACTCTACTGACTGAAGTAATATTCGTCGATAACTGCTGCGGCACGCCAGCACGTCTCGCTGGTGTTGCAGCGTACCACACGGCCGGTGCAGTGAACCACAACATCCGTCGGGGTCCCCATGGCCTCAGCCGGCATCTTCATCGTAAAACGGACCTGCGTCTGCACTTCAAGCGGGCGAGGCAAAGTAAAGGCCACCCCGGTTGCGGAGATATTCTCCGTGACCGCAGCGATTTCACCGGCGGCAGTGAAGAGCCGCAACGGAATCCGAAGCGGAAAGCGGACGGCGTTTCTCAGTTCGACCGGCGCATCCGCATTTGCCTGGGTTGAAAGTGCGGAGGTCATTGGCTCACTCTAGTCCCCAGCCCGTCGGCCGGACATCCCACGAAGAGAGTACAGGGGGCATGCCCCGGAGGGAACACGACAGAACTCTGCTGGGTGACCGAACCACACTGCGGTGCACTGTTCGGATGACGCTCAAGCGGATCTCCCAGTAACATTTCAGTACATTAGTAATATTACCAGTCGTCTAAACACTAAATTCCCCCAAAGTTGTAGCAACTGTCCCAAACGTTGGCTAAGGTTCGAAGTGCGCAGGCCTTACGCCGCGTGCATCCAAGATCCTGGAGACCTTTGCCATGAAGCTGCTGTCGTCTGCGATGTTGCTCGCCACCCTGGTAGTACCCTGCGTTGCTAACGCGAAGGTATCCGCTGCTAGCCCGGTCCTCCCCATGGGTGGTCGCGTCACTGCCGCTAGCCCGGTCCTGCCTATGGGCGGTCGCATCACTGCCGCCAGTCCGGTCCTGCCTATGGGCGGTCGCATAGTATAGTTTCTGCTCCTCTCGACTTCTCCAAAAGGTGCAGATCGGCCAACGGCAAATCTAAGCC
>JAQNCM010000011.1 GCA_029237615.1 Mucilaginibacter sp. | reverse complement strand
TTGTTTGATTGCCGCAGTTCATCAAACCATTCCTGTTCGTTTAAAGCAGGAAATTTTTCCGTTTCCAATACATCCAGGCCGGCACCTAAAACTTTACCTTGTTTAATGGCATTTAAAACAGCCCTGGTTTGCACTACCTGCCCACGGGAAGTGTTAACCAAAAATATAGGTTTTTTGAAATGGAATAAATACTCCTCATTTACCATGCCGTTAGTTTCGGCCGTTAAAGGGATGTGCAAGCTCAATACATCACTATGCTTTACAATTTCCTCCATGCTTACCTCGCGGGCATACTGGTCGCTGAAGCCGGTTTTATACTTATCGTAAGCAATTACATTTACCTCAAACCCGGATAGCTTACGTGCCAGGCTATGGCCCATATAGCCATAACCAATAATGCCAACCGTTTTTCCTTTTAACTCATATCCGCGGTTAGCCTCGCGTTTCCAGCTGCCCGTACGTATTTCACCATCAGCAATGGTGAAATTGTTCATCAATGCGAGCAATAAGCCAATGGCATGCTCTCCAACGGCATCCATATTGCCTTCGGGCGCGTTGAGCAAGGTTATGCCTTTTTCCGCGGCATAAGCTTCGTCAATATTATCCATACCAGCCCCGGCACGGCAAACAAAGCGCAGGTTGGTTGCGGCATCAAGATATTGTCGGTTTAATTTAAACTTAGACCGCATCACCAAACCGGTATAGCCTCCGATGATTTGCAGGGTTTCATCCGGATTTATCAATGGCCGATAATCGCAATGATAGCCCATATCTTCTGCCCGCTCTATAAAAACAGGATGAATATCATCGACAATAAGGATGTTATTTTTCAAGTTAATGTTCAAATTTTTGAAAGGACTGTTAACAGAATGCTAATGACTGCAAGCTGCCGTTAGTTACTTAACCAGGGTTCCAATTTTTTCACCATTGGCAATTTTCATAAAATTGCCTGCTTTATTCATATCAAAAACGATGATCGGTAGTTTATTTTCCTGGCAAAGCGTAATAGCGGTCATGTCCATCACATTAAGACCTTTATCATATACTTCCTGGAAAGTTATTTCATCGTACCGCGTAGCAGAAGGGTCCTTTTCCGGATCGGCAGTGTAAATGCCGTCTACACGTGTTCCTTTGAGCACTACATCAGCTTTTATTTCAATAGCGCGTAAAGAAGCTGCGGTATCAGTTGTAAAATACGGGTTACCTGTACCGGCGCCGAAGATTACAATTTTACCTACCTCCAGGTGATGCATGGCCCGGCGACGGATATATGGCTCACAAATCTGTTCCATTTTTATGGCTGATTGCAAGCGGGTTTCAACCCCAATGCTCTCCAGCGCATTTTGCAATGCCATACAGTTGATCACAGTAGCAAGCATGCCCATATAATCAGCCTGCGCACGCTCCATTCCCGATTTTTCAGCGCTTAACCCTCTAAAAATATTGCCCCCCCCAACAACAACAGCAATCTCGACACCGGCATCATATACGCCTTTAATATCTTTGGCATATTGCAGTACCTGGTTATTATCAATACCGTATTGTCTGTCGCCCATCAATGATTCACCGCTAAGTTTTAGTAGGATCCTTTTGTATTTCATTTAGATAATTTGTTTTATATGGAGTAAATGAAGCGTGAATGCGTAGATATCATTACATACAGATGTGTTTGATAATGCTTGCTTCATTCGGCAGGAATTTGTCAAAAATATAGAAATATAACCAGTGTTAAAATTTTATGTTGACTTTGTTAAATAATCGCCCTTGAACACCGTACCTAACACTTGGTAATCAGCATTAAAGACAATCATATCGGCATCACAGCCGGCGGCGATTTTTCCTTTTTTATTCATACCGGCGAGTTGAGCAGGATATAATGAACCCATATTTATGGCTTCGCCTAAATCAATGCCGACCTGTTTAACACAATTTTCTACCGCTTTTAGCATAGTAAGGCACGAGCCGGAGAGGGTGCCATCGGGCATTACATAGCGGTCACCTGTAAATTGATGTTGATAAGTACCTTCCGTGGCTGCGGTAACTGCGTCGGTAATTAAAAAGAGTTTATCGCCCAATTCGCGTTTTGCCAGGCGCACCATGGCAAAGTCTACATGAATACCATCGGCAACAATGCTGGTATATGGTCTTTCCTCAAATATAGCAGGGATATAGCCAGGTTCGCGGTGATGCATTTGTGGCATAGCGTTAAATAGATGCGTTACTGCGGGTATAGGTTTATTCAAAAAAGCCTTTCCTTCCGCATAGGTAGCATTGCTGTGTCCGGAGGATATGATAATACCTTGTTGATGCAGGTACTCAATTACTTCCTGATCCTGCAATTCGGGTGCAACGGTTATCATTCTAATAATGCCGTCCGCTTTTTCGACCCAGCCTTTCACCTCAGCCAGCGTGCCTTTTTTTATCAGGTTTGCCGGATGTGCGCCCTTTTTAGCAGGATTAAGATAGGGACCTTCCAGGTGAAGTCCCCACAGGTTTCCTTTGCACTGATCCCGATAAATTTTGGCAGACTCGATCCCTTTCTCAACAATCTCGTTTGTATTGGTGCCGATGGTAGCAAAAAAGCCGGTAGTGCCCTGGCTGAGCAGGTCGTTTTCCATTCTTTCCAAAGCATCAACTTCCGGAGTGCCGGCAAATAATTTGCCGCCGCTGCCATAAATCTGCAGATCGATCAGCCCGGGTGCGAGATATGCGCCCTGCAAGTCAACCTTTTGCGTGTTTTGTGGAATGGTATGGTCATCAACAATAGCGGTGATGCTGTTGCCGGTTATTAAAACGGCTTTGCCGGGGACGATGCTTCCCTCAGAGATTATTTGCAGGTTGTGAAGTGCAGTTATCATATAATTTGATTTATCTGTACAACTTGTCATTCTGACGCAGTGAAGAATCTTTAAATCGAAGAAGACCCTTCGTCGCTCTCAGGATAAAAAAACAAAAATATTAGAGCAAAAAAAATCCCCTTCGTTTACACGAAGGGGATTTAATATTTAAGCTCCTAAAGCAACCCGCTTAAAGGCGGTTACTGTTAACCCTTTTTCAACTGTGCTCAAAAACTGAGCAACGCTTTTTGAAGGGTCTTTAACAAACTCCTGATTTAATAAAGTTGAGTCTTTATAAAACTTGTTTAGTTTACCAACAGATATTTTTTCAACCATTTCTTCCGGTTTGCCTTCTGCACGTATTTGTTCTTTGGCAATTTCAAGCTCACGCTCAATAGTTGTGGCATCAACGCCGTCTTTATCAATAGCAACAGGGTTCATCGCTGCAATTTGCATTGCTACGTCTTTTCCTGCTTCGTCAGCTCCGGCAACATTGGCGCTCAAAGCAACCAATACACCCAGGCGGAAGTTGCCATGTATATAGGCAATCACTTTTTCACCTTCAACAACTGTATATTTTGAGATGCCTATTTTTTCGCCGATTTTGCCGGTTCTGTCAATAATTGCATCACTTATTTTTATACGGTCCGTTTCAGTATCAACAGAAAGTTCTGTTAATTCCTCTAACGTTGCCGGTTTGTAATCAACGGCTGTATTAGCTATCTGGTTTGCAAAAGCAACAAACTCAGCGTTTTTAGCAACAAAGTCTGTTTCGCAATTCAGTTCGATGATCACACCAAACTTACCATCGGCAGAGGCACGTGCAATAACCACACCCTCATTTGACTCCCTATCCTGGCGGCTTGCTGCGACCTTAGCACCTTTTTTTCTTAAATAATCAATAGCTGCTTCAAAGTCACCGCTAGTTTCGGTTAAGGCTTTTTTGCAATCCATCATACCGGCACCAGTTTGCTGGCGCAGTTTGTTTACGTCGGCTGCAGATATTTGTACTGTAGACATTGTTTTAAATTTTGTTGAATGTTATAAGTTGCAAGTTATGAGCAACTTCTTTGTAATAAGCTGCAGGTTATAAGTTAAAGGAGTAAAAGCTTACAACCCATAACTTACAACCTGCAACATAATATTTATTCTTCTGTTTTTTCCGCAGATGGAGTTGCGTCTTCAACTGCAGCGTCAGCCTCAACAGCTACTTTACGGGCTCTTTTTCCGCCTTCGGCAGGGGCACGGTCAGGTACTGCTGTTTCCGGAGCATCAGCTTTTGCTTTTGCAACGGCTGCTTCTTTTTCAGCTTCGTCTTCTTTCTCGCGTTTGCGTTCGTCCAAACCTTCAATTATCGCCTGGATGATGATACCGGTGATCAATGAAATTGATTTGGTAGCATCGTCATTTGCAGGGATAGGGAAATCAATGTTTGAAGGATCAGAGTTGGTGTCAACCATAGCAAATTTAGGAATGTTCAACTTTAACGACTCTTAAACAGCGATGTGTTCTTTTTTAACGTCGATCATGAACAGGGCAGCAGGCAAACGGTTAAGGTCCGAAATACCGCCTAACAATGTTTCTAATTTGATACGTTCACGCTGTATCATCAGTCTTTCTTTTTTAGAAAGGTTGCTATAAGTACCGTCTTTAGTCAATTTATCGATGTTTGACATCTTTTTGATCGACTTACGTACAGTTGCAAAGTTGGTTAACATACCACCTAACCAGCGCTCGGTTATGTAAGGCATGTTTACACCTTTTGCGTATTCAGCAACAATATATTTCGCTTGTTTCTTTGTAGCTACGAATAATACTTTACGTCCTGATTTTACAATTTGTTTTATAGCTGCAGCAGCTTCTTCAACCTTTGATAAGGTT
>JAQNCM010000008.1 GCA_029237615.1 Mucilaginibacter sp. | reverse complement strand
AAGCAGTAAAATAAAGTGAAGATAAAATATATATGAAGTTTATGCATATCCCGAAGTTAAAGGTTTGATGATTTTACTAATCACTGACCTCCAGCCGCAAATCCCCAAATCTACAAACACCTGAAGCTTTTGATCATTACATCCTCATCCTTTTTTACTAAAGTAAGTACCGGCTGTATGGAGTCGAGTCGGGGTTCATTATTAAAATAAAGTGCTCCGCGTATGTAATTGCGGGCACTGTCGGTTAAATAAAATTGCACCGACGAAGCAGCATTGCCATCAATGGTATAATAAATCCCGTAAACCTTCCGGTCGGGATAGTTAATCACGCCTTCGTCAATTGAAGTAGCTTTTACAGTATGTTTAAAACTTAACTTATGGGCATCTTCAATCAACTCATTAAATTCCTTTTTGCTGAGTATGTGTTCATAGCTTAAATGAAGTGTTCCATTAAATTGTGGAAACTGCATATTAAGCCAGCACGGTTTGGCATCCGGATTTTTATCAGGTTCAATGCGGGCATAATTTGGATAAACAAAGGTAAAAGGACAGCTTGCAACGTAGGGTTGATACTCTTTTTTTGGAAAAACTATACGGAAATATCCTCTTGGTTTTGGCGAATAATCATGATTACCGCCGCATGAAGCAAAAAATAAAAGCAGTAACATAAGTGTAGTTACCTGTTTCACGGATGTTTCCCTTTTAATGTCCATATTTCCCATCCTTTTTCAGCCTGCAATGTTAACATTTCATATCCGTTTTTTATAACCGCGCCTTGTGCTTCTGCTTTCTCTAAAAATAGTGTTTTTTCGGGATTATAGATCAAATCGTAAACCAGGTGCTGATCGGTTATTGCCTCATAAGGAATGGGTGGGTACTCTTTAACATTGGGCACCATGCCTAAGGGCGTGGTATTAATAATAAGGGTTGCCTTTTTAACATGGTGCGGCTGTAAATCTTTAAACAGCAAATTATTGTCCTGGGGTTTGCGGGTAACCACTTTGAAAGCAATTCCCAGGCTATCTAATACACATTTTACTGCTTTTGCAGCGCCGCCGTCTCCTAATACCAATGCCTGGTCATGTTGAACTTTTAGCAAGGGCTTTAATGACATCTCAAATCCGTAAATATCAGTATTAAATCCTTCGAGCCTGAAATTGTGCCCTTTAACACCTAGCTCGCCCGAAAATGCTGCTTCAACAGGGCTTTCAGAGCTGATACGGATACAGTTCACGGCTCCCGCAGATTTTGCATCCGGTTCAATCCAGTCCAGGTATTTTAATACGCTGATCTTGTGCGGTACGGTTACGTTAAGGCCGCACAGTTCAGGATGTTTCTTTAATAGTGCGGGCAGCGCATTGATATCTTCAATGGGATAGATGTGGTATTCTGATTCAGGGATCAGCTCCCGTTCAAATTTATCTGAAAAATATTTCTGAGAAAAAGAATGCGACAGTGGATATCCGATAAGACCGTATTTTTTCATAACGTAATATTAGCAAGAAAACGGCCAAATATTATTTTTTGATTTAAAGTTGATAAAATAGATGATTAAGTCAGATCAACTGAAGATCCTGATTTAATCATTATACCACGTTTTCCATACCATATTGCTTCAGCACCTCTGGAGGCACACCGGTCCATTTGCCGGGTGTATTACCAAGGTATCCGAGATCATCCACCCCCATTTTGGTAGTAAAAAATCCGGTAGCGGTAAGATTTCGCATGCGGTTAAAGAACACTACGCCCTGGTGCATTTCGGGTTTAGCTTTTTTAGGATAGGCTATTTCGGTAACCATTTCTATTTGCTGGGCATTGCTTGCGTCAACAAACGATTTATTGTACCGGTTTAAACATTGCAGATCCAGCCAGCGCAAGCCACCACGCATGGGTGTTTGATGCTCAGGCATATCCTTTACAATAAACTCAATAAACTCCGGTACTTTAGCATCAGATGCACTGCCCGACCGCGCGTCTTTCGGGATTATAATATCTCCCAGCACGGTTATGGTAGCCATCTCATGCTCAGTAAAAAACTTTTCGGCGTTGAGCTTTTTATTACGTTCAATTTCTGCGGGCAGGCGGCCTGCTTCATCCGGGGTTGTTTTTTCGTCGTTGGTATCTTCTGCTAATTTGTTATTTTTCGGCTTGCAGGCATCCAGTAACAAAGTTGTGGAAAGGGTTCCTAAACCTATTGCTTTGAGTGAGTCGCGTCTGTTCATTTTTGTTAATCAAATAGCAATTAAACGTTTAATTTTTTTCTTTGGGCGAGGATATACTCAGCGGTACGCATTGATAAAGCCAGGATGGTCCACGTTGCGTTTTTATCACCCTGCTGAACAAATGGTGCAGCATCAACCACAAATAGGTTTTTACAATCGTGCGCCTGGCAATATTTATTCAGTGCAGAAGTTTTAGGATTATCGCCCATACGCACCGTACCTACTTCGTGTATGATACGTCCCGGTGCTTCGAGACCGTAATTGGTTTCGGGACCCGCAGGCGGACCATATATTGCGCCCATTTCATGCATTACGGACTGGAAGGTATCCTGCATGTGTTTAGCTTGTTTTATTTCGTAGTCGCTCCATTTATAATGAAAGCGCAATACCGGGATGCCAAATTTATCAACTACATCAGGATCTATCTCACAGTAGTTATCAGCCCTTGCTATTGCCGTTCCGCGACCGGCCATTCCGAAACCGGTACCATAAAAGCGGCGATAATCATCTTTTAAAGCGGCGCCGAAGCCACCAGCCTCTTTCATTTTACCATCGCGGCCGGGCACGGCACCATTTATATTTTGCATGTTCCAGCCAAAGCCATAGCCCGGCATTCCCATACCTCCGCCAAATTCAATATGATAACCCCGTGGAAAATCGAGCTTTTTATTATCATACACCCACGGCCCGTAAATATGCACACTGCCAACGCCATCTTCATTATACCTTTTGCGGTCCACTAACTGAGGCAACCATCCACCTGCACTGGATCCGGTAGAGTCGTGCAGGTATTTGCCTACCACGCCGCTGCTGTTCGCCAGCCCGGCCGGATGACTTGCCGATTTGGAATTAAGCAACAACCTTGCAGATTCACCTGCGCTGGCACCCAATATAACCATACCGGCTTTTACCTGGTATTCCTGCATATCATCTTTATTTATGTAGGATACGCCGGTAGCAAGGCCATTAGCATCTGTAAGCACTTCACGAACCATGGCATTTGAAATCACACTCAAATTACCTGTTTTCATTGCCGGGATAACCAGGCATGAGGATGAAGAAAAATCACCATAAACCTTACAGCTGCGACCGCACTGACCACAAAAGAAGCAAGCACCACGGTCTTTGTTACCGGGCAAAGCCTCTGTCAACACTGATCCACGACCGGTAATTACTTTAACACCGGCCTTTGCAGCACCTTTTTTTATATAGAGCTCATTGAGGCGTGGTTTTGGTGGAGGAAGAAATATCCCGTCGGGTTCGTTCGGTAAATTTTCAACAGTGCCATAAACCCCTATCATACGGTCAACCTTATCGTAAAAGGGTTTAACTTCGTCATAAGTGATCGGCCAGTCGTCGGTTAAACCATCAATATGATGGCCCTTAAAATCATCCGGACCCATCCGCAAGGAGATGCGGCCCCAATGGTTGGTACGACCTCCAAGCATCCTGGAGCGAAACCAGTAAAATTCAGTCTTATCTTTGGTGGTATAAGGTTCCCCTTCGAGCTCCCATCCGCCATAGGCAGCGTCAAAATCTCCGAAATTTCTGGAAGGAGTGCTTGCTCCCCTGCGTGCAGATTCCCATGGCCATTTTAATTGCATCGAGTCTTTGGCAGGATCAAAAAAAGGACCCGCTTCCAGCATTAATACTTTTAAACCTGCGTGGGCCAAAACATAACCAGCCATCCCCCCGCCAGCACCTGATCCTACTATAATAGCATCGTAGGCAGTTGATGATTTTTTTATTTGAATATCGTTCATTTTTAAGGTCGTAAGCTGAAGCGCTTAACTATGGGATGTATAATTAAAGTTCTTTGATTTTTATGTCTTTGAATGAAACTACTGCACCATGATCCTGGAGGGCGATATGGCCTTTTGGGTAAGCAGCAAAACCTTTCCATGTTTTAAACTTGCTGTTATTCAGCATCTCCTGCCATTCGGGACTTCCAATTTGGGTATCGATTGCTTTATTGCCGTTTAACCAGAAAGTAAGGTGCCCGTTTAGTTTACGGATCACCACTTTATTCCATTCCCCGGCGGGTTTGGCATGAGCCGATGGGGCTTTCATATCGTATAATGAGCCGGCAAGGTGGTTGGCTTTTTTATTATCCTCCGCCTTTTGATCATCCAATACCTGCATTTCGATACCGGTAAGATAAGTTGCATCAAATGAAGGATCCTCGTGAACCCCGATAATGATACCGCTGTTACCGCCTTCGGCTATTTTCCACTGCAGCGATAATTCATAGTTTTCGTATTCCTTGTCTGTCAGCAGGTCACCCTGGCCTTCCGCCTTTGGATCAAGCTGCAGGGTACCATCAACAACTTTCCATGCGCCAGGGCCTGTTTTTAAATAACTGTGCCAGCCATTAGTGGTTGTACCATCAAAAAGCTTAGTGGTTTGCGCCATCAGCGAATAATGTACTGCAGAAAATGCCAGGATACTTAAAAGGATTTTTTTCATAGCGGTAATTGAATTTATGGTTTATAATAATGCAGCAGCCTAAACTAAAGCAATTTTAAGAATTTATAAAATTATTGTTTTATGCGTGATTAAAAAAACAGCCGGATTATAACAATACTGTTACGTGGCGGGGGTAGAGATTAGGGCTGGCGATTAGAAAGCGGTTATTAAAGATTAGAAAATAGCGCCAGTAAAATAACTAACCACTAAACTCTAACCTCTATTTAAATAACCCCCAATCTCTAATTCCGATGCGTATTGAAGTTTAGTCCGGCGGCAACGCCGATGGTTACATAAGCGTAGCTATCCTGGAAAAATATATTGTATTCGTCCTGCCCGCGGTATCCGGCGCCTAGCATTAAAGAGGCATCTCTCATAAATGGGAATGAATAATAATATTTTAACAGGACATTAAGTCTTTTCCTGAAATCAACCGCATTGTAGTCATTATATTTATCAGCAATATAAGAAAACTGGAAGTCGATACGCTGCCAATTGCTGAAAACCTTTTTTTTGTGATCAATAGCGTCACTATTTGCACGGTCGATGCAGTAAAGCCAATTTCCATTTATGCGTAGAAAACCATATTTATTTTTTAATGCATGTGCATATCCTAACCCCACAAGAGCCGAATGCAGCTCTAATGCCAGGGCATCATACCGGTTAATTATTAAATCGTTAATATCTGTCCGTTTCCCGATGTAATAAGTTAACCTGTAAAAGTTAGTGGTAAATTTACCGCTATCGGTGTTAATAGTTCCATTAGGTCTTGCCGTTGGCCCTTCAATACCATTAGAGTGATGCGTGTAAGAAACGGATAAAAAATTAGCGTTGTTAGTATCCCTGTTTAGTCTAAAATATACTGTTCCGCCGGGCATATAACTTGGCGATCTTACAGGAGACCCGGAAGCAGCAAATAGCCGCAGATTAACCCTTGTATAGGTCACAAAGAAGAAAGGCAATTTGGGTGTATTTAACAGCACAAAATTGGCAGTAACGTCTGCAGCGAGCAGTGTTTTATGCGGGTCGAAATACTCCTGGCCTGCGGATGACGGTACAAGCTGCTGCATATATATTTCATTGAAATTTTTGTTGGTGATACGGCTAGCCCTTAGTTTACCGGTATCAGCAAGGCTGGCTAATGAAGTGTCGGTATTGGCGGCAAGTAAGCTTTGCGAAAAAAGAAATAATAATAAAGCGGGAGTAGCTTTTTTAATAATATGCATAATTATAAAAGGGGTTACGGCTTATAACAGCCTATAAAAGAAATTGTTGAGCGGGAATAACACTTTAAGGAATAATATTATAGAATAAGTTAATTTATATGCGTTATAATATTTTTTTTACACTTCGCTGATAATAAGGCAGTGGGTGATAGGAGTATTTTATCATTCAAATACAAATTGATTGAGTTTGTATTTGATAATTTTTTTCACATCTTTTTATATAAACAATTTATTTTCCGTTATATTTGATTAAGCCAATCTGCCACCTGATTACCAAGACATTATGAAAAAAGTATCCAATATCCTTACCCGTAAGGGGAACCGTGTGATCGCTATTGATGGCGGTACCACCGTTTTAGACGCGTTGAAACTGATGTCCGATAAAAACATTGGCTCAGTAGTTATTACAGAGGAAGGTGAATACGCCGGCTTGCTGACCGAGCGCGATTATGCCCGTAAGGTAATTTTGCAGGGGAAATCATCACTTGAAACGCAGGTAAGGGAAATTATGAGCACTCATTTTCCCCGGATGATCCCCGAAAATTCAGTTGAAACCTGCATGCATGTGATGAGTGAAAATAACATTCGTTATCTACCGGTTTTCCAGGGCGGTCAACTTTGCGGAATTGTTTCTATCAGTGATGTGGTTAGGGAAACCATCCTTTCGCACGAGGAAACTATTGAGCAGTTAAAGAGTTATATACAATCTTGATTTCGGAATTACGATTTTTGCTGTTGTTAATTATAAATGGAGCTCAAGAGGTTCTATGGTAATAATCTAATTCATTGTCAGACATACCTGGCGATTAAATTGCGCCGATGGAGCAAGTCATATCTTTCCGGTATGTTTACTTATTTAATATCAACATTATCAATAAAAAAATCGCATCTGTTTTAAATCAGATCGTTTACATGTATAGCACCAAATTAAGGTTATTGAGTTGCCGGCAAGTATTTTTAATGCATCGCCTGTTGTATAAACATACACTTGCTGCATATAACCACATTTTTTCCTACCTTGCGTAATTCTACTTAATTATATAGTGACATTCCAGGATTTTAAATTTAACGGGCATTTATTAGAAGGCGTTTTAAGTATGGGGTATACCACCCCAACCCCAATACAGGAAATGGCCATTCCGATCATATTAAGCGGACAGGACATAATTGGCTGCGCACAAACCGGTACAGGTAAAACAGGGGCATACCTGCTGCCGGTGCTTGATCATATCAGCAAAACCAACAAGCATCAGATAAGTACACTTATTTTAGCGCCCACACGCGAGCTGGCCCAGCAGATTGACCAGCAGGTGGAGGGGTTAGCTTACTTCACCGGCATCAGTTCTATAGCTGTTTTTGGCGGGGGCGATGGCATTGCATACGAGCAGCAGCGACGGGGCATTCAAAATAATGTAAACATCATTATTGCCACGCCGGGGAGGCTGATAGCCCATCTCACCTCGGGCGTATTAAAGTTAAACCATTTAACCCACCTGGTGCTTGACGAGGCCGACCGTATGCTGGATATGGGTTTTTCGGATGACATCATGAAAATAATCAGCTACCTGCCCAAAACCAGGCAAACGCTTTTATTTTCTGCTACTATGCCCGGGCGTATCCGTTCGCTGGCCAAATCGGTATTAAATAATCCGCAGCAGGTAAATATTGCTATTTCACAACCAGCGGTAGGGATTGATCAGCAGATCTACCGTGTACACGATCAGCAAAAAACACCTTTACTGCAAATGCTGCTTAAAAATGGCTCATACGCAAGTACTATAATTTTTGCATCGCGAAAAGAAATCGTAAAAGCACTTGCAAAAGAATTAAAGCAGGCGCACGTTAAAGTGAGCGCTTTTCACTCAGACCTGGAACAAAAAGAACGGGAAGAAATTTTGCTGAGCTTTAAAAACAAGCAACTCCCCGTTATTATTGGTACTGATGCACTTTCGCGCGGAATTGACGTGGAAGGGATTGACCTGGTGATTAACTACGACGTGCCCGGTGACCCGGAGGATTATATCCATCGCATTGGGCGCACAGCCCGTGCCGAGACGACCGGAACGGCCATCACTTTTGTAAATCACCGTGATGAACGGAAACTAAAAAGCATTGAGCAGCTGATTGACAAACCTATCCGCCTGATTGATGTTCCGGATGAGCTAAAAAGCATAGAGGCGGTTAAGCAGGAACATCCGACCAATAAAAGGCCGCAGAGAAGAAACTGGGGCAATAAAAATCGCCCCAAAAAATAAAATATATCAGGTTTGTCATTTCGACCGCAGGAAAAAACTTTTATAATTTATATAGCCGCCTGTGTAGGCGATGATGAGCCCTCAGTATCGGTAAATACCACACTGTTAGGATTTTGATATGGTGGAACTGAATCCAGGCGAATAAATAAAACGTAAATAGTAAACTATTTAAGGGAAAAAACATTAGATTTATATATGAAAGTTATCGCTGTTTTCCTGGCAGCAGGTATATTATTTCTCTCCACTTTTTCAGGGGTGTATCAGCCCATGAAGGGGGACTGCTGTACCGGGATTACACATCAGGGCGCCTGCGGACATGGCACAAAAGATTGCTGCAATAAAGGAATCTGCGATATGATGTTTTCATGCAACAACTGTGGATTTTTGATCGTTCAGCCGGTTCCCGTTTTGCCCAATATCAGTTACATTAAAGAAAGACCTGTTTCTCCATACGTTATGGGTAATTCCTTATATTATTCCGATTCAGGCTGGCATCCGCCACAAGTTTAATAATTCTCCGCATCTGCCGGTCAATTTTTGACCGTATTATTTACCAATTATTAAAACTTAGAAACTTAGAAATCATGAGACGTTTTCTTTTCATCACTATAGTGATGTTATTTTCCACAGTGTCTTTTACTTTCACTTCTGCTAATACCGCTAATACCCCATGCTGTAATAACAAAATGAACCACTGTTCCATGTGTACCCGGGGTTGTGATAAAACGCATTGCATGGATTATTGCAGCAAAAGCTGTAAAGATTCCGGTGAATGCAAAAGCAAGTGTAAAGAATAAATGAGTTCAATTAAAAAGCCAGGTGATGCCCGGCTTTTTTTATAATTTAAACTTTATTCCCCCATTTACCACAAAGTCATCCAGCGGTGCGTAAATATCTTTAAATATAGGATCAGTAACACTGCCGGTATAGATTGGGCCGAATTTAGTTTGCCGGGTATCCGTCAGGTTTTCAAAATTGATAAACAGCGGAAATCGTTCCCATATCTTTTCGGCCATTAGCCCGGCTGTCCAGTAGTGTAACTACAGAAGTATCTTATTTATTGGTTACTAAACGCATCTAACTATGCATGAATTGACCAAGATTTGATGTGGGCTGTTTTTGTGACGCGGTAGTCCGAAGACTACAGCATAATTATCCGAAGTCAGAGACTTCGGACAGCGTTTGAAAAAATTAACTATTACCCAAACAATTCACTGCTCAAATAACGGTCGCCCCGGTCGCAGCAGATAAATACAATCGTACCTTCCTTAAGTTCCTGTGCCACTTTTAGAGCTGTTGCCATTGCGCCCCCGCTGCTCATACCGGCAAAAATTCCTTCCTCTTTTGCAAGTCTTCGGGCCATTAACGTGGCCTCTTGCTCTGAAACGTCCAACACACGATCTACGCGTTTGGGATCGAATATTTTAGGGAGGTATTCAGTTGGCCAGCGGCGGATGCCGGGAATGGATGATCCTTCTGTTGGCTGGCAACCAATAATTTGAATGGCAGGATTAACTTCCTTTAAAAACATGGAATTACCCATAATAGTGCCGGTGGTACCCATCGCACTTACAAAATGGGTGATCTGTCCTTCGGTGTCCCGCCATATTTCAGGGCCTGTTGTTTTATAATGAGCCAGGTAGCAATCCGGGTTTGCAAACTGATTGAGTAAAAAATATTCGCCGCTTGCGCCTTTTTCTTCTGCATAATCGCGGCAACGCTCAATGCCTTCCAGCAGGGTAACTTTGGCGCCAAATGCTTCCATAGTAAGGGTACGTTCGCGCGTAGAATTATTGGGCATTATCAATTCAATCTCCAATCCGAATAAACAGGCAATCATGGCCAGTGCAATACCGGTATTGCCGCTGGTAGCTTCCACTAATTTGGTGCCGGGTTTAATGTCGCCGCGCTCCAGTGCACTGCGAACCATATTTAACGCCGCGCGGTCCTTCACGCTGCCGCCGGGATTATTTCCTTCCAGCTTTGCAAAAATCCGGACGTTTGGATTAGGGTTAAGTCTTTTTATTTCGGCCATAGGCGTATTGCCTATCAGATCAATTATACCTGCCATAATTTTTTAAACTTTACTTTTTTTTAATACCGTGATGTCTTGTTTATGGAATACAGTTGAATACGGTTCCACGCTTTTGGTAAGCCATACATTACCGCCGATAACACTGTTGTGTCCTATCACAGTTTCGCCGCCAAGGATAGTAGCACCAGAATAAATAACCACATGATCTTCAACCGTAGGATGACGTTTTGTAAAGGCCATGTTTTTTGCAACACTTAATGCACCCAGTGTAACTCCCTGGTATAATTTTACATGCTTGCCTATTTTACAGCTTTCGCCTATAACAATACCGGTGCCATGGTCAATATAAAAATATTCATCTATTTCAGCAGCAGGATGTATGTCGATCCCGGTTTTGGAGTGTGCATATTCAGTGAGTATCCGCGGCAGCAGCGGTATATCGTATTTGTACAGGCTGTGGGCCAACCGGAAAAATGAAATGGCAAAAAATCCCGGATAGGTACGGATCACTTCAAACTCGCTTCTCGCCGCCGGGTCACCCTTAAAGATAGCCTGTATATCAGTACTAAGAAGCTGATATAATTCCGGTAAGTCGGCAAAAAAAGCTTTGGCAAGCTGCTCGTTATCACAATCCTGGCAACCCTTGGTGGCATTCATTACCAGGCATAGCTCGTTCTCGAGCTTTGTAAATTCATCTTTTAGCTGGCTAACGGAGGCAAATACCTGTTTTGACTGCTCCGGGAACAACAAACGAATCACATGCAGCGCCCAGGCAGTAATTTCCTTATTGGAAGGTACGGCATCAACGTGCTGGTGCTTATCAAAAATCTGCCGGTAAAATTGCTCTTCCATTTTAGTATTGAATT
>JAQNCM010000006.1 GCA_029237615.1 Mucilaginibacter sp. | reverse complement strand
ATCATTGTTATTGCTTTTAACGGCTTACAGTAACAGGCTTATCGGGAAATAATAAAAATAAAGTTTATGCGCATCGAAGATAACCTGATATTGCTTATCAAAGCCCCCGAAAGAAGCCACTACACTTATACCGGGAACTGTTTGCAGTCCTAATTTTACATACCAGTCTTGTAAGGCGCGTTGTTCGCCCAGGTCAATGCCTTTTGCATCCAGGGTATACCAAAGAATATGTCCTACCCCGGTACCATCCGGCCCCAGCGTTGGGGTTACACCCTCGGGCAATAAACGTTGCGCATAGTTAAGCCTTTCCAACACCCGGCTTCGTGCCCAGTAGATGTCTGCTTTATCTTCAAAAACAATATAAACGAAGCTCATCCCGAACATAGAGGTTGCACGCACAGCCTTAACTTTTGGAATACCTTGCAGGTTACTCACCAGCGGATAAGTCACCTGATCTTCCATTATCTGCGGGCTGCGGCCCTGCCATTCAGTAAAAACGATCACCTGGTTCTCCGAGAGATCCGGAATGGCATCAATAGGATTTTGCTGTATTGAATACCCCCCCCATACAAACAGGAAAATAGCAATCAGTAATACGATATACCTGTTTTTTAAGGACAGGGAAATAAGTTGATTAATCATCTTAATGGTTTTGTTAGGCCCGGAGCCAGCGCTCCGGGCCTGGTTAATTACATTTTCATGATTGCAGGCTTCTTTTTCAGATCACTCTTTTTAACCAGCGTCATACCACAACCGGGTTTAGGGCATTTACCTGGTTTGAAGCTCACAACATCGGTGTGCATGGGACAGGTATACACTACTTTAGCAGTTTTAGCTTTTTTTGTAGTGTCGTTTACAACTTTAGCGGGACGAAAATTAGCCGCAAAAATGGTCGCAGCGGAAAGCATTATGGCTACTGCCATCAGCATTACTTTTTTCATGAATTTTTAGAATTAAAAAAATGATTAATTAAATGATATAAGGCGAGCCTTACACGTGCATTAATAAATATAAGATGATTAATTACAAAAGGAATTGTAGCCGCACAGGAGGCAGGGCTAAGGATTACAGATCAGATTCGGTAGGTGCAGTTTAAGGTATAAATAGGTGCATGCAGCCTCAAAGGCGGTGCGTGGCTGTTAAAAGCTGTATAAATCTTGGCAAAAGGTTTGTTTTCCTGATTTAAAGAAGCAACAGGAATGAATACCAGGGAATATTTTACAATGGGCGCATGTGACCAGGCACCAATATGATTGTCTTTTACTTTAAAAGAGTGTTTGGCAGTTTTACAGCAGTTTGCGTTTACGTCCGTTGCTTTGTTGTCGGCCCCGTGATCATCACCTATAGAATAGCTGGTTGATTTTAAAACCCCGCAGCAATAAAAACTGCTTGCCGACACGCCAATTACGGAGAGCAGATAAAAAGCGGTTATTATGACTATTGTGAGTTTTTTCACCTTCCGGGATGGTAAATTATTAAATTGTATCTAAGACCATACAAATATACAAATTTCCGGATGTTATTCTCCTTCAGATAAATCTCATTAAGTTATACTGTATCGTTAATAAAATCGTTCCAAAAGTGCGAGGATTTAATTTTAAATTATTAAATCCTATATTTGAGGATAATTTAAACATTTTTTTTTCTGCAATAAATGAGTGTGGCGCAAGAAACTTTGTTTCAAATACTTTTTAATCATCTTTCTGAACCTCATATAGTACTAAAAGCCGACCCTCCTGCATTTACAATAGTTGCCTGTAACGATGCTTATGAAAAAATAATCAATACCAAAGAGAGGGACATTATAGGTAAGCCAATGAAGGAAATCGGCAATGCCGATGAAATAAATATAGATAACCGAACCCTTATAAAAGATTCCCTAAACCGTGCTATAAAAGAGAATACGGTTGTTAAATTGCCTGCTGTTAGGTATGATTTAGCCGATATCAATGGCAACATAACAGAACCAACCTGGTGGCAAACAAGATATACGCCTGTTTGTATTGAACCCGGGAAAGTTGATTACCTGCTATGTACTATTTGTGACATTACCGATGAGGTTGTTAGCCGTGAAGCTGTAAAAAAAGCAAATGAAAAAGAAAGAGCTTTTTATATGGTGCAGACCCTGAACCACGAACTGCATCAATCACAGAAGGATTTATTTTTGCTGAAAAATGAGCTGGAACAACGGGTAATAAGGCGTACCAAAGCTTTGGCCGAAAGTGAAGAAAGGTTTCGTGAAATGATTCAGCAATGCCCGGTTGCCATGCTGGTAACCCGCGGACCGGATATGATATTTGAAGTGGCCAACCAGGCCATGCTTGACGTGCTGGGAAAAGATGCATCCATTATCGGCAAACCCACACTCGAAGTGATGCCCGAATTAAAAGGGCAGCCTATATTAGATACACTTTATAATACTTATAAAACCGGCAAGGAATGGACAGGCTATGAACAGCCAGTGACAATAAGCAGAGATGGCAAGGCCCAAAATGTTTATTTTAATATATCTTTTAATCCTTTATTTGAAAATGGAGAAATTGTGGGTGTGCTCCAGTCTGGTATTGAAGTAACTGAACAGGTAACCGCCAGGCAGGCGACTGCTGAGAGTGAACGTAAAATAAGAGATATTTTGGACACGCTGCCGGAGATAGCGTGGACAAATACCCCCGATGGTGAAGTAACCTTCTATAATCAGCAATGGTACACTTATACCGGCCTCGACTTTGAAACTTCCCGGTCATGGGGATGGAAAGAGGTTATTCACCCGGATGATATTCAGTATAATCTGGACACCTTAGCATCCATTTTAAAAAATGAAAAGGAAAGTGAATTCGAGATCAGGGAAAGACGCGCAGATGGCCGGTACAGGTGGCACCTTGTACGGATACGCCCGTTTAAAATAGATGGTGTAGTGCAGCTTTGGGTAGGTACGGCAACCGATATTCATGAACTAAAAGAGGTACAGCAGCAAAAGGATGATTTTATCAGCATAGCGAGCCATGAGCTTAAAACACCTATTACCAGCTTAAAAGCGTCTATCCAGTTGCTCAACCGCATAAAGGATGATAGCTTCCCTAAAATAGCGCTCGATCTGATTAAACAATCAGACAAAAGCATGCAAAAGGTGAGTACTTTGGTTGAGGATCTTTTAAATGCCGGTAAATATAGCCAGGGCCACCTCAAACTTCGTAAAACTTCATTTAACATCGCCCAGTTAGTTAATGATTGCTGCCCTAACATACGGGCAGAAGGGATCTACAGCATTAAAACAGAGGGTGACCTTTCGTTACAAATCAATGCGGATGCAGACCGGATTGACCAGGTAGTCATCAATCTTGTTAATAACGCAGTTAAATATGCGCCTGAATCAAAAGAAATTGTTATCACCATTGAAAAAGCAAATGATATGGCTAAGGTAACTGTTACTGACCAAGGCCCGGGTATAGCCGCAGACAAACTTCCGCACCTTTTTGATCGCTATTACAGAATTGCGACAAACGGATATCAAAATTCGGGATTAGGAATTGGCCTGTATATCAGTAAGGAGATCATAAAAAAACATGGCGGTAAAATTGGAGTGGTAAGCGAACCTGGCAAAGGCAGCTCCTTTTGGTTCATGCTGCCAATTCACTAACACGTAAAACGAAGGGTTAAATCGCAACAGTCAAATCGTTACATTAAGTTTCTGTTAACTAACCCTATCCCTCAAAATCAATCTGTACTTTTGATTTCATTCATTTCTTTATGAAATTAAAACTGATCATTTGTATAGCTGCTGCCTGCATTGCAGTGCAGTCTATCGCTCAAACACCCGGAAAAATTGCTGCCACCGGCCAGGTATTATTACCCAATGGCTGGAAGCTCACCCCGGCGGGCAAACACGCACTTCCCCTGGGCGACCTGCCGCTTAACATGCAACTTTCCTCATCCGGCAGGTTATTGGCAGTTACCAACAACGGGCAAAGCACCCAATCTGTTCAATTGATCGATCCAAAAACTCAAAAACAACTTGACGAAAAAATAGTAGGCAAATCATGGTATGGTCTTGCTTTCAGCCATGACGAAAAAATGCTGTATGCATCCGGAGGTAACGATAACTGGATACTGGCCTTTCATATACAGGATAATAAAATAGGCAAAGCCGATACTATTAAACTTGGCCCTGCCCCATGGCCAAAAAATAAGATCTGCCCCACAGGAATCACGGTTAATAAAAATAAAACACGTTTATACACCGTAACCAAGGAAGACAGCACGCTGTATATTGTTGATCCCAATACCCTTAAAGTTTTAAACAGGATTAAGCTCCCCGCAGAAGCATATAGCTGTATACTCTCACCTGATGAAAAGATACTTTATATTTCTATATGGGGTGCCGAAGAAGTAGCATGCTATAATACCGTAACCGGGGCAATCAGCAGCATAAAAACAGGCAGCCACCCAAATGAATTATTGTTGAACCAAAAAGGCACCATTTTATTTGTAGCGAATGCTAATGATAACTCAGTTTCAGTTATAAACACTGCCACCCGCAAAACCATCGAAGTAATCTCAACTACCTTGTATCCTACAAAGCTAACCGGGTCAACTACCAACGGACTGGCATTATCACCCAATGAAAAAACGTTGTATATAGCAAATGCGGATAACAACTGCCTGGCGGTGTTTGATGTCAGCAAACCGGGTAACAGCCAGAGCCAGGGTTTTATCCCTGTAGGATGGTATCCAACTAATATAAAAACGTTGGGTAACACCGTTTTAGTTGCTAATGGAAAGGGCTTTACCTCCATGGCAAATCCTAAAGGGCCGCAGCCGGTACAAAAAACAGATAACAGCGGCTATAAAAAAGGCGCAATAAACAGCAGGGAGCAATATATCGGTGGTCTGTTTAAAGGCACATTATCCTTTATTGATGCTCCGCAGGCTGCACAATTAAAAGCTTATACAAAAAAGGTATATGCCAACACGCCGTTTAATCCACAGGTAACGGCTTTGGCCGCAGGCGAAGAGGGCAACCCGATCCCACGCAGGCGCGACCAAAAATCACCTATCAAGCATGTTTTTTACATTATAAAAGAAAACCGTACCTACGATCAGGTTTTGGGTGATATGCCGCAGGGAAATGGCGATACGTCCCTGTGTATTTTCGGTAATAAAGTTACCCCTAACCACCACGCTATAGCCAGCGAGTTTGTTTTGCTGGATAACTTTTATGTAGATGCTGAGGTGAGCGCCGACGGGCACAACTGGAGCACCGCCGCTTACGCGACGGATTTTATTGAAAAAACGTGGCCTACAAGTTACGGTGGTCGCGGAGGCAATTATGATTCCGAAGGTACCCGTAAAATCGGCGATCCGCGCGATGGTTATATCTGGGATTATTGTAAAAGGGCGGGCGTAAGCTACCGTACTTATGGCGAATTTGCCGACGATTATAAGCCGAACATTAAGACCTTACAAGGTCATTACTGCCGCCAGTCTCCAAGTTTCGATCTTTCTATCAAAGATATTAAGCGGGAAGAAATATGGGCTCATGATTTTGATTC
The DNA here is from genome assembly GCA_029237615.1 of Mucilaginibacter sp. Lineage (GTDB taxonomy): Bacteria > Bacteroidota > Bacteroidia > Sphingobacteriales > Sphingobacteriaceae > Mucilaginibacter. The sequence goes on along the minus strand of JAQNCM010000006.1, from coordinate 180 downwards.
GCTGATGGCAATAAATGCGGTACCTCAATTTAATTCTATCCGCATTTCCAACGATCACACCAGCGGGCAGCGCAAAGGTGCTATATCTCCCATTGCAGCCGTTGCCGATAACGATCAGGGCATAGGGAGGTTTTTGGAGCATCTTTCAAAAAGTGCAATATGGAAAGAGTCGGTTGTATT
>JAQNCM010000003.1 GCA_029237615.1 Mucilaginibacter sp. | reverse complement strand
CAGTAATAGATTTGCCGGAAGACGTTCACCAAAAGGTATTTAATCTTTTTGAAGAAATTATTGACGAGTCGGAGTGTAACCATGCGCAGGGAAACGATATGCTAAGGGTGTTGATTTTACAATTATTTATTACAATTAATCGTTTAAATAACGTTACAATAAATAACGGGCCTGCTTCATATAATCAAACGTTGCTTAAAAACTTTCAAAAGCTTATTGGACAGCATTTTGCCAAATTAAAATTACCGCGTGACTATGCTGACTTGTTATATATTACGCCCAACCACTTAAATGCAATATGCAAAGACATGGTGGGAATGCAGGCCGGCGAAATTATAAGAAACAGAATATTGCTGGAGGCCAAGCGCCTGTTAACCAATCCGCAATTAAGCATAACAGAAATTTCTTTTATGCTCAACTTTAACGATAATTCCTATTTCACCAAATTTTTCAGGAAGGCTGAAGGGATAACCCCCGAAGAATTCAGAAAAAACACAATAAACCCTAGTCATCATGAATAAGCAGGAAACTAAGTTGCCAATGTGGCCCGCAATGTTGCACGCCAAATGTCCACGGTGTCGAAGAGGGAATATGTTTGCCACCCCTATGTATAGTTTTAAGTCGCAGGCAATGAACAAAAGTTGTCCGCATTGCGGTTTGGTATTTGAACGGGAGCCAGGCTATTTTTATGTGGCTATGTTTGCGAGCTATGCCTTGTTTGTTGCCGAAATGATAACACTTTCGGTTGCTATAAGTGTACTTTCAGGCAGCACCAATCCCTGGCTTTATGTGACTGTAATTATAGCTGCGGGCATCATACTTTCGCCATTTAATTTCAGATATTCAAGAGTGATGTTATTATACTGGCTTACGCCCGGGCTGCATTATCACCCGGAAATGAGCGGAGATATGCCCGGAAGCAAGCAACAGATTTAATGAGCCAGGCAGGCTATTCAGTAGGTAACTCAGGTTAATGTCACATTTGTTTTAGTGATACTCTTTTCATTGCAATTTCATTTTAGCAAAGTACCTTGACTAAATAAATTATAATGATGGAACATTCCCTGTATAACAATCCGGATAACTTTGATAATATCTTATATATCGGCGATGAGCCGAAAGTTTGCCTGTCAATTATAGAAGATTTCAATGATCGCCTGAACGAAATTGAATATATGTATGAAGAATGGTTCAGCAGCCGCCATGCGCAAAACAGGATTACCAGGCGTGACAGGCTTCAATATCACATTCATTATCATTTTGAAGGTGGTATAGCGGTATTTAAGTTTAAAAATGACGACGAGCTGCCTTATTATATCAGAAGAGAGTGTTTTAATGCCTGCAGAAATTTAGTTGAAGAGCAATTATTTTATGCATCCTGAGGCTTTTCTGTTAAAACACCAAGTTTTGATTTGTTTACGATAGCCGGGATCTGATGATAAAACAAGCATCATTCCCGGCTTATTTATTATAAAAATGCAGGCTTAAGTATTTTTATAATAATATATGTAACCTTATGAATTAATAAGCCGTAGAAATGGGCATAATTTGATAAATTATATTACTGATAAATTATTTGATAAATTAAATTTATTGTACCCAAATCATGGAACACAAATTAAACAACTTCAAAGCAGACCTTTACAATGTATTTGTTGAAGGCAACGCAAACGGCATTCAGTTAGCAAGAGTTTTTGTTGTACTTGCAATACCGATAGTATTAGTATGTTTTATAGGATTACATTCTGTAAAATACTAAGCAATAACAAGGGGATAGTTTAAGTATCCTAAGCCAGATACAAACGCTTGGAAAGCAAAACAGCTGCTGTATTTTCACAACAACTGCTTGCGCCCTAAACTATTAAACTAATCCAATTTTACTTCTGCTTTTTTATTCTGAGATAATTGCATGCCGGAGCTTATCAGCAACAATTCTCATCAGCTTTAACTAGTAATCGATATTTGTTAAACAAATATCTGTCTCAAAAGTAACCATCAGAAATGTTTGGTTTTATAGTACCTGTACGCAATTTTCGCACGTAGTTTTACGCAATATTTATCAGTCAGTGTTTTTGAGGAATCACAATTTATTGATAACCCCTGGCTTGAAGGTTAAACAATTCAGCGTAACGGCCATTTTTTTGGATGAGTTCCTGGTGGCTTCCAATTTCTACAAGTTCCCCTTTTTCAAGTACCAATATCCTGTCAGCCATCCGCACTGTGCTAAAACGGTGAGATATCAATACAGCAGATTTACCCTTTGTAAGTTCAGCAAAACGTTCAAAAACCGAATATTCTGCGCGGGCATCCAACGCTGAGGTAGGTTCATCGAGTATCAGCAATTGCGCATTGCGCATATACGCCCGTGCAAGCGCTACCTTTTGCCATTCGCCGCCCGATAGTTCCACACCCTGTGCAAAACGTTTACCTAATTGTTGTTCATAAGCCCCGGGCAGTTTGGCAGCAAGGGTATCGGCAAGGCTTTGTTTGGCCGCTGCTTCAATTAAAGGGCGGTTATGTTGTTCGTTAATATTACCTACAGCTATATTTTGTGCAAAAGTCATCTGGTAACGTAAATAATCCTGGAATATAATTCCCACGTTAAGGCGCAGGTCGGCAAGATCGTAATCCCGCAGGTCGGTACCATCCAGTAAAATACGGCCTTCGGTAGGGTCATAAAGCCTGGCGAGTAATTTTACAAGGGTGGTTTTACCCGCGCCGTTTTCGCCAACCAGTGCAAGTTTTTCACCGGGATTTAATGTAAAGCTCAGGTGCCTGTTGGCCCACCTGTCGGAGTTTGCATACCGGAAGCCAACATCTTCAAAAACAAAACCCTGCTGTATCTTCTTTGGAAAAGGCAGGGGGTGTGCTGCCACCGTGATCTTAGGTTTTATTTCAAAAAAATCAAAAAAATCCCGCAGGTAAATAGCTCCCTGCGACATAGAGGTAAAACGCGTTAAAATGCCTTCGAGCAGGGCACGTAATTGCCGGAACGATCCGGCCAAAAAAGCAAGCTCGCCAATGGTTACCGTTCCGTCAACCGCCCGTAAAATGATAACCACATAGGCTGCATAATAGCCAACGCTGCCCAGCATCGCGAACAATGTACCCCACAAAGAGCGTTTTATAGATAATCGTTTGTTATCGAGATAGAACTTACCGGACAACACTTTAAAGCGTTCAATGATAAAACCTGAAAGGTCAAATATCTTAACCTCCTTGGCCGTTTCATCGCTGGCGCCGAGGTACCGGATATAATCCAGCTCGCGGCGTTCGGGAGTTTGGCCGCGGGTAAGTGCATAAGTTTGGTCGTTGAAATAAGATTCTCCTAAAAAAGCGGGAATAATTGCAATTAACAGTAATATGATGAGCCAGGGATTAAAAACCATCAGCCCGGCTGCCAGGAAACCCATGGTTATCAGGTCCTGCACCTGGCTCATTACCTGCGAAAGTAAAATAGTGCGGCCTACTGTTTGCTGCCGGGCGCGCTCCAACTTATCATAAAAAGCAGCATCTTCAAACTGGTCAAGGTCAAGCGTTGCTGCGTGCGCCATTATTTTTACCGAGGTGTGGTTGCTGAAAAGATCGCCCAATAAGGAATCAAGTAGCGTAGTACCACGGCTTAGTGCATCGGTTAAAATAGCAAGGCCGAATTCCAGGCCTACCAATTGCCATAAATAATGCATGCCTGCTGCATGACTATGGCTCAATAAAATTACCTGGTCAATGATCAGCTTGCCTACATACAACAGCGACACCGGCATGGCCGAACGGGCAATGCGTAATATGGCGTTCATTACCGTCATCCATGGGCTGGTTTGCCATACCAATTTAAAAAATGCGGGCAGGTTGTTTAACGCGGCAAGGCGGTCTTTTAAAGTTAATTGTTCGATGCGTAAATTTTTAGGTGGACGGGTGTTCAATAGTGATCTCTTTCTTATTTAATTACCGGTAAAATTAGCTATTAAAAATATAGCTTTCGGTGGTTGAGGGTTTTGTGAGGGAATGATGACAAAGCATTTTTGATATTTCTGAAACCCGATGCTGCCGCTGTTTAGCCGGGATTAAAAAAAATCTGCTACTTTTGCCGCAATAACACCGGGTATGGAAACTTCATTGAAAAATAAATTCGACAGCATAATTTTTGACCTCGACGGGACCCTTTGGGACAGTACCGGCAATGTTGCGGTGGCCTGGCAATCTGCTATGGACCAGGTTGATTATGTTGATGAAGTAATGACGCGGGAACGGGTGCGATCAATTACCGGCATGGCCTACAATGTTATTTTTGATAAGCTTTTCCCTGAGCTGAATAACGAAAGGCGGACGGAGCTTATGTCTATATGTGCAAAAAGCGAGCTTGATATATTACATACAAAAGGTGGCGAGTTATATCCAAGTCTTGATGAAACACTTGGTTACCTTGCCGGTAAATACAAGTTATTTATTGTAAGCAACTGCCAGAGCGGCTATATCGAAGTATTTTTAAAGATAAGCCAGATGGGGCATTACTTTATGGGGCATCAATGCTATGGCACCAAGGGTAACCCCAAAGCCGAAAATATAAAAGATATTGTTAACGATCATAACCTTGCAGCACCGGTTTATGTAGGCGATACCATGGGCGATTATGATTCGGCCACCAAAGCCGGCGTACCATTTATTTTTGCCGATTACGGGTTTGGCGTAGTTGAAAACGGCCAGGTTGCTACTATCAGCACATTCAGCGATCTGACGGATCTGTTATAAACTCACAACTCCTAAATGGGAATTTTCTTTTAAATTTATACTTCTTTGGTAAGTTTAAATTTATATCCTTAGTTTTATTATATCCTAATAAAATAAAGATATGGCAACAAATCATAAATTTTCGCGCCGCGATTTTATCCGTTCAGGTTCGGTTGGAATTGGTGCATTGGCTTTAGGTAATGCATTATCATCGCTGGCAACAGCTTCGTCGCCAAAAAAGCTGGGAATAGCTTTGGTTGGTTTAGGTAATTATAGCAACGGACAGCTTGCCCCTGCGTTGCAGCATACGCAAAATTGTTATTTGGCAGGGATTGTAACGGGCACCCCGTCCAAGGCGGTGGATTGGTCGAAGCGGTATAATATCCCCCCAAAAAATATCTACAATTATCAGAATTTTGACGAGATCGCCCATAATCCTGATATTGATATTGTTTATGTTGTGCTGCCGGTTTTTTTACACAAAGAATTTACGATAAGGGGCGCAAAAGCCGGCAAGCATGTTATTTGCGAAAAGCCTATGGCGCTGAATGCCAGGGATTGTGAGGAAATGATAGCAGCCTGTAAAACGGCCGGCCGGATGCTTTCCATTGGTTACCGTTTGCATTTTGAGCCGCATAACCTGGAAGTGATGCGGCTGGGGCAGCAACATATATTAGGTAAAGTGACTAAATTAGACACCGGCAACGGTTTTACCTATCGCGGCGACCCCAATGCGTGGCGCTTAAAAAAAGCAATGGCCGGCGGCGGCGGCTTAATGGATATGGGGATATACAGCATACAGGGAACCCGTTATACCTTGGGGCAAGAGCCAACAGCCATTAAAGCGACGGAGGAAAAAACACGACCTGATTTTTTCAAAGAAGTTGATGAAACCATTTTTTGGGAAATGGAATTCCCCGGAGGGTTTAAAACCACCGGGAAATCCAGCTATAACCACGATTGGAGCTACCTGAAAGCCGAGGCGGAACATGGCAAATTTGAGCTTGGGCCGGCTTTTGGGTATGGGGGCATCGACGGCAGCGTTAACGGCAAACCTATGCCATATCCGCAAATTATACAGCAAGCCGCGCAAATGGATGATTTTGCACAATGCGTAAGGTTAAATAAACCCACCCGCGTTCCGGGAGAAGAGGGCCTGAAAGATATGAAAGTGGTAGATGCAATTTACAGGAGCCTGGATTCAGGGAAGTGGGAGAAGATTGGATAAGTAGTTGGCAGTTTTTAGTGAGCAGTTTGCAGTTGAGTACTAAAACCCGTATTTTTGAACTGCAAATAGTTAATTTAAAATAAGTTATCCTAACCTCTGATCACTAATCTCTAACACATGCTTTTCACCGAAGACTTTTTGCATTATGTATGGAAATTCCGGTTGTTTGAACGTGGTGATTTGAAAACCACTGATGGAGAGGAACTGGAAGTTTTTTCTGCAGGCATTCACAATTCAGATGCCGGGCCGGATTTTCAAAACGCAAGGATCAGGATAGGGGATACGGTTTGGGCCGGGAATGTGGAGCTGCACCTTTCATCTTCCGACTGGCATAAGCATAGCCATGGTACGGATGACGCTTATAATAACGTGATACTGCATGTGGTTTATCGTGATGATGAACCACTAATTTTATCAAATGGCAGACGGGTGCCTACTCTTGAGCTACAGAACCGGGTACCTGATGAACTGTATGGCCGCTATCATAAACTCATTTTCGGAAACCAGGTTGTTATTCCATGTGAAGCAAGTATCGGCTCAGTAGACAGCCTTACGCTGCATAATTGGCTTACAAGGGTATTGGTTGAGCGGCTGGAAAAAAAATCGGAGGTAGTAATTGCGGCATTAAACCTAAATCGTGGTGATTGGGAGGAGACCTTTTACCAGTTTTTAGCAGCAAATTTTGGCTTTAAAACCAATGCACTTCCCTTTGAGCTGCTGGCTAAGTCATTGCCACAGCTTATATTGGCAAAACACAAAAATAATCCGGTACAAATTGAGGCCCTTGTATTTGGGCAGGCGGGTTTCTTAACGGATAGTGTTGCTGATGAGTATCCTTTAAAGCTGAAAAAGGAATATGAATTTTTAAGAAAAAAATATAAGCTTACACCCGTTGAAAACCATTTGTGGAAGTTTATGCGTTTGCGTCCCCAAAATTTCCCAACGGTGCGGCTGGCACAATTTGCAGCGCTTGTAGTGCAATCAAATCATTTATTTTCGAAGGTGCTAGAGATTAAAGAAGTTAAAGGACTGAGAGATCTTTTTACCGGGATAAAAGTTAACCCTTATTGGGAAAATCATTATCGCTTTGATATCGAATCTTCCCGGTTGGAGAAAAACCTGGGGCAGGGCTCTATTGATGTTTTGCTGTTAAATACTTTGGCATTATTTTTATTCAGTTATGGCAGGCACAACCAATTACAGCACTATATTAACCGGAGTTTGAAGTTACTGGAAAACTTACCCGGGGAAAACAACAATATTGTGGCAGATTTTGTTAACTTAGGAGTGGAAATAACTACTGCTTTTGAATCGCAGGCGTTATTAGAGTTAAAGAACAATTACTGTAATCACAAGAAGTGCCTGCAATGCGGCATTGGTAATAAGATATTAAAAATAGCTTGAAATGCTACAACGGATAATTACATTTTTTGAAAGATATTCATTTGGTGTTTGCACCTACCTGGGCGAAAA
>JAQNCM010000431.1 GCA_029237615.1 Mucilaginibacter sp. | reverse complement strand
ATAAATATTGGCGTGTCCACCTTCGGGAAATTATTAAAGTTAAACTTGCCGTTATCATCTGTAAGCGTATCCATTAATAAAAAGGGCGATTTAGAGAAAAGCAGCACTTTGGTCCTTTTCACCGGTTTGCTAAAAACATTTTTCACAGTTCCTTTTACCCGAAATTCAGTTTCAGCATCGTACGGAGGTTTGCCCTGCTTAGGCTCATAGTTGATCCAACCCTGGGTAAGTAGCAGATTGTCCAAAGCTTCAGCGTTTTCACGTTTCAGGTAATAGCCGGGCTGCTCTACATATCCTTTTAAATCGGATGTTAACAGCAGTTGAGTGATGATATTACCAGTATTTAAGGAATCTGTTTTTACCTGTGCATCATCGGTTACGGCGAGGGAGAAATTCCCGGTAACCGGGTTGCCGGCATTATCTGTCACCCTTAATTTTAAAGCAACGCTGTCTTTTGGTTGATAAATATCCTGGTCTGGTTCAATATTAATATGCAGACCATCATGGCGATCAATAAAAACCAGCCGTTCATTTAACGGCTGCCCTTTTATAGTGGTTATGATAAAATGAGTGATACCTGACGGGAACAGACTTTTTGCAATTGTCTTGTTAATTTTGTTGCCATTGCTAAAGCTAATTGTGGCCGTATAGCAAACTGCGCCTCTTGCTTTTCCGGTTAAAATATAGCTGTCGTGCAATTGGACGATATCATCGGTAGCAGAAAAACTTATTGTTAACGAATCACTTTTTACTTTATTAAATACCTGTAAAACTGTTCCAGAAGGGTTTATTGGTGGTAAGGGATAGGTTTTTGTCGATCCATCAGGTAATTTCAATTTCGCTGAATATTGTTTGCTGCTTTGCGGGATAAAGTCAAAACTGCCCATTCCATTGTACAAGGATTGAAAACTTGTTACCTGGTTTAGGTTTTGATCAGTAATTATACCGGATACATCTGTGCCTTTTCCATCTTCACTGATGGCTTTAAAACCGATTCGCGTGTTGATGTTCGCTACCATCTTGCCGCCTTCGGGTAAAAATTGCAGGTCGGTATTTCCTGGCAGGTTTAAAGTTATAGGGATAACGGCCCTTTTATCTTTCTGTTCGTTTTCTGCAATAATGGCAAGTCCCGATGTGTTTGGAGGGACATTAAAGTTTAAATCCAATATGCCGTCTACCCCCGTGTTCAGTTTTTGCTTATACAAATGCCTGTTCCCGTTCATTACCTGTACCTGTAATGACTTAACGGCAAATGGTTTTTTATCCATATTGCTGAATAACAATTTGCCAATTACTGTATTTACCTTGTTTAGGGTTGAGGTGCTGAACCTGGTATTAACAAGTAAATTATTTTCATTGTTACTGCTCACATAAAACCGTTTATAGAAAAAATAATCGTCTCCGAAATTGCGCATCCAATTGGTGTAAGCGCGAATGACATAAGTGCCTGATTTATAGTCTTTATCATCCAGCTCGATATTGCCCCAGCTAATGCCTGCCTGCACCGGCAGCAGGTATTGTTTGATCACTTTGTTGCTGTCTGTTGCTATATCAATATGCAAAAGACCGCTTTTGGCCGATAATAGATTGGTAGATGCATTCATGAGCCAGGCCTTAAACCAGACCGTGTCCCCCAAGGAATAATAAGGTTTATCAAACTGCAGGTAGGCTTTTTCGGATGCACCGTTTTCACGAGCGTATTCTGAGGCGGATTTTAGCTTTAATAATGAAGACACTTTATACCTGTAAACCTGCCTGCCTAAATTGCCGTTTTCATCAATGCCTTCAATTACTACACGATAGCTACCTGTACCATCGGCATTATAATAATTAAACGAAGCGACGCCATTTTTGTCCGTTCTCAGTTCAGGGTTCCAATAAATAGTTGAGCGCAGGTCCTTGCGGTCAAAAAGGCTGTCCTGGTGGTTATATTTAGGTGAATAAAATTCCCGTGCTTTGTAAAACCCTTTTACATTAACAGGCAATATACCCACCGCTTTTATATCATCGGGATCCTGACCACCTTGCCGTGTAGTGACTACCAGTACACCATTTCCTCCGTCCATTCCATAAATATTTGCGCTGGCAAACCTTAGAACTTCTATAGTTTCAATTTGATTTGGATTAAGTTGATCGACGCCACTCCCCGGCAGCAAGTGTACCCCATCAACTACTATCAGCATTGGCCCTCTGGCTTCCTTTAGATAAGGAACGCCTCCACTTCCAATTCGTGGGGTGGAAAAAACAATGCCATGTAATCTTCCGTTTAAACTGGTAGAAAGCTGGCCGCCTATATGTTCAATTTCCGCCCTATGCATTACCTGGTCAGAGTGTCCGGGACCTAATAGACTGGATGAAGGATAATCTGTGTCAATAATATGCCTTTTAGTTTGCCTGATTTTCACCTCTTTTAACATGATCCCGTTTGCCTTACCATATTTTACAGCTTCATCATGCCGTTTTAAAGTGTTTTCAAGGTAGATTGCCTTTGGCTGGTTTAAAGCTGAATCCTGTAATTCGGGTGCAGTTATTGCTACAGGTACTAGCTTTTCCTTATAATAGACAAGTGTTGTCGTATTATTCCCCTTTGAATTAACCGCCTGCAGGATAAATTTTGCAGTGTCTGTAAATACCAGGTTGTTAAAACTGAAAGTTCCTTTTTCATCCGTTTGCCGGCTAGTCACCGGGCCACCCTTTAGCGATATCAATGACACGGTTCCGTTTATAAGCGGTTTTCCAAAGCCGTTTTTTGCAATTCCGCTTATTGTTAAACCATTTTCGGGCTGATAAGTAACTGCCGGATATTCGTTGTTTAATATTTTTCTCCATTCAAGCCTGCGATAGCCATGGGTAAGCATTACCAAATCCAGGTCGGCATTGGTTTTGTCGTTTAGGTTTGTGAAATAATAATTAGGTTGCTCCACATAGCCTTTCAGATCGGAGGTGAGCAACAGGTTGGTAAGAATAGTATTTTCATCGTTCCCGTCAACAGGCACCTTGCTTTCGTCAATTACCGAAACCGAAAAATGCCCGGGTACCGCCGAGGCAGCCCGGTTTAAGGCTTTAAACTTAATAGTTACTTTTTCTCTTTTAGCATAGCTCATTTTATCAGTGTTTACGCTGAGGTTAAGCTGATCATAGTTTTGCACGAAAAACAGCCGTTCACATAAGGGTTCGCCGGCAGGGGAGAACAAGGTGACAGTAGCGATGCCGGTATGGAGCCGTCGTTTTAAAATATCAAACGTTATGATGTTACTGTCTAACGTGCAGGGAACGGTTGTTGCCACCCCGGCAGACCAGATCAGCAGGCTGTAAACTTTATTTTTATTTTCCAGAAAATATGTTTTGCTGGCCGCTATCCTTACAGACGCCTTTGGGATCGAATCATTATTAACGGATAAAACAATTCCTTTTTCCTCTGCTTTGGGTAAATCAATTACGTCCTGTGTCCCGTCAGTATAGGTCATTTTTATTTTATAGGTTTTACTCTCTTCGGGCGTGAGATAAAAATAGCCCATACCCAAATGCGATGAGGCAAATGTGGTTACCACGTTGTTATTGTTATCTAACAGTTGTCCCTTTAAATTTATGCCAAGCCCATTTGTACCGATAGCCTTAAACGCGATTTTTGAAGACACACCTGTTATCAAATTCCCCCCTTCCTGAAAAAAATGGACATCCGCTTTGTTGTTCGGCGCTTTTGAACCCGGCGAGCCGCTTTCGGGTATTTTTTTAGTTAAAGCTGATGCAACAGGGACGGTTTGAACGAAGAAGACAGCATCGCCCTCATTGCGCATCCAGTTGGTATAAGCCCTAACCCGGTAATTTCCGCCCGGCAGACTGTCGGGCAGCGTAAAATCGCCCCAGGCAACACCGTCAGCTATTTGAAGCTTAATGCTTTGATCTATCTTGTTATTTGTGTTGATCAGATCTACATGCAATACCCCGCTTAAGTTTGACGGTTCATGTTTTTCTCCCAGGGTTATATAAGCCTTAAAATAAATAGTATCTCCGGCGGCATAATAGGGCTTATCAAAGTGCAGGTAGGTTTTTTCGTTAATATGATGAATTAAAAAGGTATCGAGCTTAGCGTTTATATTTTCGGTCGGTTTCTTATTAGGAATGGCTGGCTTACCAGGAGCCTGGTCTGCTACTTTACCTGTGATAGTCACTTGTGAAAAGCAGGCAACAGGCAGCAGTAGTACCAAATAAATAAAGATCTTGTACATGGTAATTTATTTAATCCGTGTTTATAAAGAAAGGTTGGATAACGGGTTTAAGGTTAACGGTTTAATCGGTGTATGTGTTAAAGCTAACTATTAATTTTTAGATAATCAAAGTGTTTGACGAAACGATTAGTCGTTAATGATTTTTACCCGTAACCATGCCTGCCTGAGTCTTTATTTTAACGAATACCTCACTGCCACTGCAATGCGGGCCCCTTTGAATTATCATAATAGTGTCGTGTCAATTATGAATTGACGTTTAGTTCAGAGTCGAAAGTCTGGGGTCTTGAGCCAGAAAAGTACAAAATTGACTTAAGACTTACGACTAAGTTGCAGGCAGTTCGATTTGCGTTTGCGGCGGTATTTGCGCAAACGGTTAGGACGCCACAGTGTGAAATTATTAAGGTGGATAAGGTGGATAGGGTGGATAAAGTAGATAATGTGGATAGGGCGGATAATGTGGTTAAAAAACCAATTATCCACCACTTATAATTCTCCTTTCAGTATTAATCCCCATCCTGCGTGTTAAATAAATAAGTCTCAGTATTGCCAACGGGCAGGGTGCTCATTTCCCCGCGGTTTTGCTGCCACCAAAAACGCAGCCGCGGTTTTTCGCGGTTACCAATTTCATTCATGGAATCAGCATCGTATAAACGGCCGTTAACCATTACGTATTTTATTTTTTCACTGTTGTGGATGTCATCCAGCGGGTTTGCGTTTAATACGATCAGGTCGGCAAGTTTCCCAATTTCCAGCGAGCCGATCTCTTTATCCATCCCCAAATAAGATGCGCCGTTAATGGTTGCACACCGTATGGCCTGCATGGATGTCATGCCGCCCTGGGCAAGCATCCACAGCTCCCAATGCGCGCCAAGTCCCTGCAACTGCCCATGTGATCCTAAATTAACCTTGGTGCCGCCATCCGAAATTTGCTTTACATATTTTGAAACTTCAATATGCCCATAATCACCATATTCAGCAGTGGTCCTTCGCCTGGAGCGTGCATCGATTATTGTTTGCGGTGTGAAACTAAGCAGGTCGGTATTTTTCCAAACTTCAGTACGGTCATACCAGAAATTTTCGCCAAACTGAGTGCCGTAAGCTACAATCAGCGTAGGAGTATAGCCAGATTTACTGTTGTTCCATAAGCTTTTCACATCTTTATACACGGGCCAAACAGGTATGTTATGTTCAATGCCTGTATGGCCGTCCAATATCATATTCATATTGGTAAAAAAGGTCGAACCGCCTTCAGGTACCACTTCCATCTGCAATTCGCGCGCTGCTTCGATTATCTGCTGGCGCTGCTCACGCCGGGGCTGGTTATAGCTTTTTACCGAAAAGGCACCAACGGCCTTTAACCTGCGTAAGTTTGACCGTGCATCATCCAGGTTATTGATCACCGCCTTGAAATCGCCGTCAGCTCCATAAAGGATAGTACCGGTTGAGTAAACCCTGGGTCCCACCATATGCCCCGACTTTAACATTTCTGACTGGCTGAAGACCATTTCGGTATTGCTGGAAGGATCATGCGAAGTGGTTACGCCGAAGGCAAGGTTGGCATAATAATTCCAATCCTGCTGCGGCGAAATCCCATCAGGGCTGGCGTGCAAATGCGCGTGCACATCTACTATCCCCGGCATTATAGTTTTGCCGCTCAGGTCATAAACTTTGGCATCGTCCGGAACCTGGATATCTGCCGCTTTACCTATGGCAGTTATTTTATTCTGATTAATGATGACTACACCGTTTTCAATTACTTCGTCGCCTTTCATTGTAATAATACGGGCATTTTTAAAGGCGATCTTGCCATCGGGCACATCGGTTTTCAAGGTGAGGCCAATGTCAACGCCGGCGGTGTCAACAGGCGGCGTTTTATCATTGCCATCTGCAAAAGGTGCGGCATTGTGAACATCTCTCACAAAATATTTGGGCCCTAACGTCCACATTAGTTTCTGGCTGTCCTTACTCCAATGCAAATACGTTCCTGCGTCGCGGGTTAATTTATTTAATGGTATGGCTTTGTTAGCTGCCGATAGCTCCTGCGGATTGCCTGTAAACACTAACGGAGTAATGTAACAGTTATATAATTCTGTGAACGCCATCCATTTTCCATCGGGACTCGGATTAAATTGCGTAGCGTATTTTGATGTGTACAAAGTTTGCTTGTTAGCGCCGGTAGTATCCATTGTTTTAAAGGCTTTGAATTCGCCTTCTGTGCTTTGGTAATATATTTTTGAATCATCGGCAGAGAACTGTGGATAAACGCCATTATCAATGATCATTTTTGGTGTGCCGCCGGTTACCGGAATGGTGTATATCCCCGGGTTTTTACCAAATGCAAATCCCGAGGTTTCATTGCCTTCGCCTTTGCGGTAAATTATCCTGTCACCTTTATTTGAAAATTTGGGGGAGTAATAAAAACCCTTTTCAGCTGTAAGCCTGGTTACCTGGCTTGTAGCGAGGGTTATTATATTTATCGAAGCCTTTAACTCATCACTCCAGTCAATATAAACCAGTGATTTGCCATCCGGGCTGAAAGAAGGCTCATACTCAAAATCATTGGTTGTTGTAATTCTTGCCGGTTTGCCATCTGGCAGGTTTTTCGTGTAAATATAGCCGGCCGCATTAAAAGCCACCATTTTGCCATCGGGCGAAGTGGTAAGCTGGCGGATCATTTTAACGGGAAACTCTTCCTGGAAAACTTTTTGCTGATAGTGCAGTGATTCGGTGATGGTTTGCTGCGAAGTAACTTCGAAAGGAATTTGTGCTGCGTTGAGTGTATTGATATTCAGGTTCCAGATCTTTCCTTTCGCATAAAAAATTAAGCTGCTGTTATCTGGCATCCAGGCGAAATTAGGATAAACGCCAAAAATAGCCCACGTCTCTTGCTGATCGTGCGATAGCTCATCATATACCGGCCATTCTTCACCGGTGCTTAAATTATGGATGTATAGCACCGATTTTAACCGTACACGTTTTACAAAAGCCATCAGTTTGCCATCCGGAGAAATCTCGGGACGGCAGGCACCACCGGAGCCGCCGGTAACAGTTTCAATTGCTCCTGTCTGACGGTTTATTCTTTTTATGGCGTAGATACCTTTATAAGGGTCTTTATTATATTGAAATTCGGGACCTGGAGTAACGTCTTCGCTCCAGTAAACAAATTTATTATCAGGCGAAACAATAGGTTCCCCCGCATCCTGCTGATCATTTTTACGTTTGGTTAACTGGATGCCTTCACCGCCTGCTTTGTGATAGAGCCACATCTCGCCCGCGCCAAGTGAGCGTGTGGCAGTAAAATGTTTGCGTGCTACTAAAAACTGTCCATCTGGCGTCCACGAAGCATTGTTGAGCAACCTGAAAGTCTCTTTAGTAACAGCATGTTTAGCACTGCCGTCACTATTCATTATCCAGATGTTATCACCGCCATCTTTGTCGCTAGTATAAGATATTAATTTACCATCAGGACTAAAGCGGGGCTGCACCTCCCAGGCTTTGCCGCCGGCAAGCAAGGTCGCTTTTCCGCCGGTTACCGGCATATTGTAAATATCGCCCAATAAATCAAAAATAATTGTTTTGCCGTCCGGACTTACATCAAGATCCATCCAAGTACCTTCGTCTGTTGTAATAGTTACTTTTCTTTGCGGTCCGGGTGGATTTTCAACATTCCATTTCTGGGCGTGTAAACTAATGGTAAGAAATAAAAATATAACGGTTGCATAAAAGAACTTCATCGGTAAAATGTTTATGGTGCGAATTTAAAAATATTATCCCATTTCGGATTTCGGATGTTCGATTTCGGATTTATCTTTACAATTGATGAATTATGACAAAAATTAAAAGGAGGAGAATAAAACTATTAATTACCGGGGCATTAATAGTTGTGGGTACCATAGTGGTTGTTATAGGTATTTACATTGTTGCTGTTTTTAACGCTATGAGCTTTTTTGATAAGCGTTATGATACTTCTGATTTAATTAAAAATTTCAATGAAAAGCGAAATGAAATATATGAAGTTAAAAATTATATAAATAAGATAGTTCCTAAATATAGAAATGTCGATATTGAATTCAATAATGACAAAGAAATAGGGCGTTTAGTTATTGCCCCAATTGATACCGGCAGAGGTTCAGATCTTACGGTATTTGAAGATTGGAATTTAAAAATTAAATCTAAAAAAGTAGACTCTTTATTATCGATATTGGGTTGGAGCAATAAAACCTTAGATACGCTTAAAGAGAAATTGGATGATGCCAATTGTATTTCGGTTGAAAGTGGCGAGCCAGCTAAAATAGGCTTTAAAAGGAGTGGAATGGGAATCTATTTTTTTAATGTATTTAATAAACCTATTTCAGACAGTTTAAAAAGAAAATATAATGACAGCTGTACCTATATTTATGTGAATAATAAATTAATATTAGAATATGGGGGTGGTGCCATTGGTCCTCAGTGTTTCCCAAATAAAACCTCAAGTACAAAACCTCAATGACCATCCATCAAATATTAAAACAGTATTGGAACCATGATGCTTTCCGCCCTATGCAGGCAGAGATCATTCAATCTGTGTTGCTGGGTCATGATACACTTGCATTGTTACCTACGGGCGGTGGTAAATCTGTTTGTTTCCAGGTACCGGCTATGGCAAAGGACGGTATTTGCATTGTTATATCGCCGTTGATCGCCCTGATGAAAGACCAGGTAGAGAACCTGAAAGCAAAGGGCATTGAGGCCATCTCCATCGTATCAGGCATGAGCAAAAGGGAGATCGATATCGCACTGGACAACTGTATTTATGGTGATGTTAAATTCTTGTATCTCTCGCCCGAGCGTTTGTTATCCGAACTGGTACGCGAACGGATTAAATATATGAAGGTGAATTTGATTGCCGTTGATGAAGCGCACTGTATCTCACAATGGGGTTATGATTTCAGGCCGCCTTATCTTCATATTGCTGATTTAAGGGAACTGCATCCGGATGTGCCTGTTTTGGCGCTCACTGCAACGGCAACGGCAGAGGTAAGGGAAGATATCCGGGAAAAGTTACATTTTAAGAGTGCCGTTGTTTTCCAGAAGAGCTTTGAACGCAAGAATATCAGTTATGTGGTTCAGAACGAAGAAGATAAGTTGCGCAAATTACTGAGTATAGCCAGGGGGGTGAACGGCAGCGGCATTGTATACGTACGCAGCCGTAAAGAGACTACGGAACTTGCTAAGTTCTATAATGACAATGGTATTAAAGCCGATTTTTATCATGCCGGTTTAGAGGCTGGGCTGCGCTCGCAAAAACAGGAGAACTGGAAAGATAACCGTATCCGTATTATTGTTGCAACCAACGCAT
This sequence comes from Mucilaginibacter sp., assembly GCA_029237615.1. Classification (GTDB taxonomy): domain Bacteria; phylum Bacteroidota; class Bacteroidia; order Sphingobacteriales; family Sphingobacteriaceae; genus Mucilaginibacter. Next base: position 9,882 of record JAQNCM010000431.1, on the reverse strand, counting down.
TCGGCATGGGTATTGATAAACCTGATGTCCGCTTTGTAATTCATAAAGATATGCCCGAGAGCCTGGAAGCTTACTACCAGGAAGCGGGCCGCGGCGGCCGGGATGAGCAAAAAGCCTATGCCGTTTTATTGTACAACTACGCCGACCGGCTGAAGCAGGAGAAAAAATTTGAACTCAGCTTTCCAACCATCCCGGAGATTAAGCAGGTTTACCATTATTTGGCCAACTATTATCAATTAGCCTATGAGGCGGGGGAGGGATTGAGTTTCGACCTTGATCTGGCTGATTTTTGCAGTCGTTTTAAACTGGATGTTATAAAAACGCTTAATGCGCTAAAGTTTTTGGAACAGGATGAATACCTGTCATTCAATGAAAGTGTTTTTTTACCCTCGCGTTTCAGGTTTGAAATAACGAACGAAGAACTTTATAATTTCCAGATACAAAACCCGGGGTGGGATCCTTTTATCAAAACCATATTACGTTCTTACGGAGGTTCGTTTGAGAACTACGTCCGGCTGCGCGAGTTTGACCTTGCACGGCGCACGCAAATGAGCGTGCAGCAGGTAATTGAAGGCTTAAAGCAATTACAGCAATTCAATATTTTAAACTACCAGCAGCAAACCGATCAACCACAGGTTACTTTTTTAAAACCCCGGCAACAAAGCAACGCACTTTATATCGATAAAAAAGCCATTGACGAGCGCCAAGCTACTTACCGCAAAAAGATGGAAGCAGTTTTTGCCTACGCCACGCATAAAAAATGCCGCAGCCAAATGCTGTTAGCTTATTTTGACGAGTCCAACGCGGATAAATGCGGCTTTTGTGATGTTTGCCTCGATGAAAAACGAAAAAAAAATGCTGCAGAGATCTTTGATGATATCACTAACGAGATCGTAAACCTGCTAAGTAATGCACCTTTGGATATAGGCACGTTGGTAACCTCGGCCAAAACAGGGAATGAAAAGGAAAGAATTGATGCTGTAAGACTGATGCTGGACGCAGGAAAAATAAAGTTTGCAGGAGAGAAGCTGATAATCAGTGACTAGGTGAGCCTGAAAGTTAGTGTATAAATTACACTAAGATGAATAAGTTCACCGATTAAAACCCCACCTTTGCCGACAATAACACGGCGTTCATCTATTTCTAACGATTTGCTTGTAACGTTTTAAAATTGACGTCGTCTTATGGTTGTATTTAGAATTAAAAAGATACAATCAATTGACAATCAAAATAATAAAAAAATGAAAACCAGAATTTTAACCCTGATCACACTAATTGTTGTAGTATTAGGTATTTCAAAATCAACTTATGCAGCTCGTGCTAATGCCGCTGTTGTTACTGTTTTAAATGACATCAGCACCATCAATAAAATTGAAGTTCGCGGAAATGTTGAACTGTATATTTCTGACGGTTCGGCCGATCAGGTGAAAGTTTACAATCAATATTATTCCGAAAGTGCGTTTGTACAAAGCAAAAATGGCGTATTAAGCATCGCTTCATATACGTCGCAAAAATTGGTGGTTTGGGTTACTGCCGATGATCTGCGTTCAGTTTCAGTTTATGATAACGCCGTAGTGAAATCATTCGGCGATCTTTCAAAAATTGAATTTAACGTTGATCTGCATAACAATGCTTCAGCAAAATTAAGTTTGGATGTTGTTAGTGCTACTGTAACTTTATATGACCGTGCCAAAGCCGACCTGAGCGGATCTGCAGATGAGTTCAATTTGACACATAACAGCACTTCAAGTGTGAATAAATACAACTTTACTGCTGCTCATTACACCGAAAACAAAATCAATGCTCCTGCCAAGGCCAAAGAAGAAGATATGGCCGGCATCTAATTCAACTTTTGTAAAATTTCATCGTATATTATGGAAAGCCATCTGTTAATGCAGGTGGCTTTTTTATTTAGGAATTAACACCGATTTGATGACAGATGCTTATAATCAATAATTAGTTTTGTAGCTCTGTCAAATATGTGTATTCCAAGTCCCGGTTGCAGAACACCATATATTCAATTCCACGATTATCTCTTGAAATTGTTAGCGTGACAATCCGGTAGAATATTCCATCCACTTTTTGATTAGTGCAATCCTATCGCTGATAAACTTTTTTCCAAAGAAAGTATTTGACCAGTCATCAAAACTTTCATACTGGAAACCGAGGTAAAAAACCCAGAACCCAAATCCAAGATACGGAACAGCATCAATTTCCTGATTTGATACTGATTTTATCTTTTTATAGGCAGATAAAAAAGTTTCCATCATTTGAGAAGCCTCAAGACGGTTTATTTGTCCATAATTCTGTTGCAGGAAAGGGTGAATAGCAAAGCTGGTAATGTCCCATGCTAAATATCCCTTGCCCGCAAAATCGAAATCAAAAAACGTTATATCACCATTCTCTGCAAAATGGAAGTTTTTTGGAAAAAAGTCATAATGGCAATAACCGTAACTGAAGGTCTCTGTATCAAATTCTTTAAGACGTTCAACAACCTGCGCAGCGGTTGTTTTTAACCAGCTATATTCTTCTTCCAAATCATATTGCCGGAAAGCGGTTTCCAGGATCTGTAAAGGCTGGAGGATAGTGGTGTCAATATCGTAGGATTTTCGTTTATAATGCAGATCAATGTTTGCGGTGATCTGGTGAATCTTCGCCATTTGGGTGCCTAAAGTCTCCAGCTGGGAATTTGTCATGTCGTATATCACTTTACCTTGTGCAAAGCTAAAAAGCACACCGTATCTGGTCCCTTCCGCAGCGTTAAATGATTGAATTTGATCGCCGTTTATCGCTTTTAAAGGATAAGAAACCCTGGCCCCGTTATCCGACAGCAGATTCAGCAATTCAACTTCTGCTTTAATTTCCTCCAGTTTGCGATGATTATCCCGGTAAATTTTAAAGATGTACTTTTCATCGGATGCATTATTTTTCAATAAATAGGTATCGCTTACATTCCGGATAAGAAGGCGGCAATTCATATCACTCAGTCCGTAACGTGGTTCAAGGGCATCTTTTAACGCAGCTGCAGATAAGGTTGAATATTGGGTAGGGAAAATCGGGTCAGGCATAGTGGCTGTAAAGGTAATTGTGAAAACGGAATATGCTAAAGACAAGCGGTAATTAAAGCTGAAAAAATTGCCTTTTTGGGTACATAGATTTTATAACCTGTCATTATCGCTCTTGAATATTATCCAATACAATCTAATAGTTGATTAATAATAAATTTTATTAATTGTTAAACAAATTTGATTTGATTGGCTTATTAATAAGATAAACTTAATCGAAATGAAGAGTACCAAATCAGACCAACCAAACAACAACGACAAAAAAATGGAAAACCTTGCACTGCATACCGAAGACGGTAGCGGGCAGGCAATGACGACCAACACAGGGTTGCTGGTTAATGATGACACAAACAGTTTAAAAGCAGGTGAAAGAGGCCCATCTTTATTGGAGGATTTTTACCTGCGTGAAAAAATTACGCATTTCGACCATGAGCGTATTCCTGAACGTGTGGTGCATGCCCGCGGGGCCGCTGCACATGGCTATTTCCAGGCGTATGATAGTTCTTTCAGTAAATATACAAAGGCTAAATTTTTGACAGACCCATCACGTAAAACGCCTGTTTTTGTTCGGTTTTCAACTGTTGCAGGCTCTCGCGGATCATCGGACCTTGCAAGGGATGTGCGCGGGTTTGCCACAAAGTTTTATACAGATGAGGGCATCTTTGATTTGGTAGGTAATAACATACCGGTGTTTTTTATCCAGGATGCTATCAAATTTCCTGACCTTATCCATGCGGTTAAACCAGAGCCTCATAATGAGATTCCCCAGGCGGCTTCTGCGCATGATACATTTTGGGATTTTGTTTCTTTAACTCCCGAATCCACGCACATGCTTATGTGGGTAATGTCTGACAGGGCAATACCCCGCAGCTTTCGCATGATGGAAGGGTTTGGGATACATACTTACCGTTTTGTTAACGAAGAAGGAAAGGCGACCTTTATAAAGTTCCATTATAAGCCTTCCCTTGGAATGCATTCTGTGGCATGGGATGAGGCCCTGAAAATATCGGGTAAAGACCCTGATTTTCACCGTCGCGATTTGCATGAAGCAATTGAAGCCGGTGCTTACCCTGAATGGGAATTCGGCGTGCAGCTGGTGGCCGAAGAAGATGAACATAAATTTGATTTTGACCTGCTCGATCCAACTAAGATCATCCCCGAAGAACTGGTACCGGTAACACCGATCGGCAAACTTGTGTTAGACCGTAACCCCGATAACTTTTTTGCTGAAACTGAACAGGTCGCATTTCACCCGGGGCATGTGGTGCCCGGTATTGATTTTTCTAACGATCCGCTATTGCAAGGACGTTTGTTTTCTTATACTGATACCCAGCTAACCCGCTTAGGCGGACCTAATTTTCAGGAGATACCTATTAACCGTCCACTAAATACGGTACATAATAACCAGCGCGATGGGCATATGCGGCAACAGATAAATAAAGGAAAAACCAGTTATCACCCAAATTCTATGGGTGGCGGCTGCCCGTTCCAGGCCATGATAAAGGATGGCGGCTTTAGCCATTTTGCCGAACGTATTGAAGGTAGTAAGATCCGGGCCCGTAGCAAAAGCTTCATGGACTTTTTTAGCCAGGCAACTTTATTTTACAATAGCTTAAGTGAACCCGAACAAACACACCTCAGTGACGCATTGCGTTTCGAACTTGGGAAAGTGGATATTTTAGAAATACAGGAACGCGTGGTAGGTCTCTTAACCTATGTTGATATGACATTGGCCAAACGGGTTGCCGAAGGCATTGGTCTTGAATCGGTACCCGAGCCTCAGAAACCGGTAAACCATATGCTTGGCGCCGATGCTAATCCAACAGATTATGAACCGGTAATAAAAAAGCAGGCAATTGAAAAATCACCGGCGTTAAGCATGGCAGGCACTAAAAAGGATTCTATAAAAACCAGGCAGGTGGCTTTTCTTGCTGCTGATGGTGTAGACGCGGATTCGCTTTCTTCAGTTAAAAACGCTTTGGAAGCTGAAGGTGCGGTAGTAAGGGTAATTGCGCCGCATGGCGGATTTATCAAAGACTCCGCAGGCAAACAGGTAAAGGTTGACAAGAGCTTTTTAACGTTCGCGTCGGTGTTGGTTGATGCCGTTTATATTCCGGATGGTCATAAAAGTGTTGCTGCGCTGATCAATGAACCGGATGCCGTTCATTTTATAAATGAAGCCTATCGCCATTGTAAAGCAATTGCGGCAGATGGGGAAGGCGTAGAATTGATAAAAGCCAGCTACGTTGGAGTAAAGTTAAACGAAACCTCCGACGCGTCATCAGGTATTATCTTAAGTAAAGACGATAAGCTTGCTGCAGATTTTATAAACGCCATTAAACAGCACAGGTTTTGGGAAAGGGAAAAGAAGGATAAAATTCCGGCTTAATAAACGGAGAAGCCATTTCCCAACAAGGGAGACGGCTTTTTTTGCTATTTCAAAGACGGAATATAGAAAAGCACAGGCCGGTGCGATTCTCCTCTTGAGAGGGGTGGAGGGGTGTGTCGGTAAGCATGCCGGCTAACCCACCCCTGCCACCACACATATCCATTGCACCCCTCCTTAAAGGGAGACAAAAAATCAAAAATTCGACTTCCTTTTAACGAGCGATTGCCCAAATGCAATGTTATCAACCCTGAAGACCTCGTATTCTTTCAAGCTGTCGAGCAGTTTGGTCAAGTTCTGGAAACCGTGCGCTCTGGGGTCAAAACTTGGGTCTATTTTGCGCAGATTGGCCCCTAAAGCCGCTACATACATCCCGGAATCTTCGGGCGAAGCCATAAAATAAGCCTTATCTATCAGCTCCAGTCTAACTTTAGTAAACTTAGGGTTTTCTTCAATTATTGAGGGAACAGCTGTTACTTGTTTTGCTGCTTTAGATTTTGGAACGGTTATTTCCTTTTCAAGGATCTCTTCCTGTATAATATTTTCATAATACGTAAATATTTCACACGATTGCACAAAAGCGTTGGGTGTTTTCTTTTCTCCAACGCCCATAACAAAAACGCCGCCTTCCCTTATTCGCTTTGCGAGCCCTGTATAGTCGCTGTCGCTCGAAACAATACAGAAACCGTCCACAATTCCACTATGCAAAATATCCATCGCATCAATGATAAGGGCGCTGTCGGTAGAATTTTTACCTGATGTATAACTGAATTTTTGAATAGGGGTGAAGGACAATTCATTCAACAGGTCCTTCCAGCTGTTCATATTTGTTTTTGTCCAGTCGCCGTAGATCCGCCTGATGGTTACCTTGCCATATTTAGCTACTTCTTCCAGGATGGATTTTAATAATTTTGCTTGCGCATTATCACCATCAATCAGGATAGCTATACGCTCAGTTTTCTTTTCCATAGTTAAACAAATGTAAACAAAAAGAAAGCCGGCACGAAAGACAGCTCTTTAAACCAGGGAAATTGCTTTTAAATTTTAACCCGCATTTATTTATTAACCTGCCTGTTTTTACGTCCGCAAGGGGTAGCCACCTGACGGGGCAAAAACATCGTGCATGAAATTTCTACAAACAGGTAGCCTCTACCGAGGCATTAAGGACCAATATTGTTCTTTACAAGCGATTTTCCTGCTCTTTAAACAAATTAACAGTAAATGATGTTTAAATTTCCATACCATTAGCGTGGTGCATGGTGTCTTTTAAATCGGCATACAGCCGTTTATAGATGGCGAAATGCTTTTTATATAGTTCAGTGTTAGATGTGTACGGTTCAAAGGTTTTGAGATTTTCAAAATCAGAAGCAGGATAATGGTCTATGGCACCTATAATTTTCAATGCCATAAAAGCCGCGCCAATTGCCGATGCATCCTCACTTTGTACAATCACCTGTTTTTTACCGGTTATATCGGCCAGTGTTTGCACCCATAGTTCAGATTTTACAACGCCGCCACTTATGTTGATCTGTGTTATCGGTTCAGCGTTTTGTTGTACAGCTTCTAAAACGTCATGCAGCGCATAACAGATCCCTTCCAAAACCGCCCTTGAAAAATGGGCTTGCGTATGCTGCAATTTAACCCCAAAAAAATTACCGCAGCTTTCACTGTCCCAAATAGGAGCGCGTTCCCCTGTAATATACGGCAAAAACAACAGGCCATTGCTACCCGCCGGCACCCCGGCTATTTGCTGAAAAAGAGCATTATAATCACCATCAGCTAATCCGGGTTTAATATTGGATAGCCACCATTGCATAGCTATACCGCCATTGTTTATAGGGCCGCCGCAGATATAGGTTTTCTCGTCAAGTATATAACTAAAGGTCATGGCTTTTTCATTTGGCAGGGGTTTATTGCTGGCTACCCTTACCGCACCACTTGTTCCGATGGTGATAGCCGCAACGCCAGGTTTGTCTGCCATGCTCCCTACATTGGCAAGGCAGCCGTCGCTGGCGCCGATAACAAACCGGACGCCAGGTTGAAGAAAGTTCAGTTCGGGCTTATCAGTACCATGATAGTTTTGGGTAAAATTGGTTGAGACAGGTTCAGAAAGTGAGTGCGTTGTTACACCTGCCGCAACCAGCGCGTTATTGTACCAGGTAAATTGATTGATATCAAACAAGCCGGTGCAGGATGCGATGGAGTGATCTATTTTAAATTCTTTAAAAAGCTGGTGCCAGATATATTCTTTTATTGAGATAAACTTGTGTGTTTTATAAAATAACGCCGGGTCGTTTTCCCTTATCCAGATAATCTTGCATAAGGGCGACATGGCATGCAGCGGTGTGCCTGTTGCTTTATAAATGGAAAGCCCTTCGGCTGAAGATCTTAACCTTTTTGCAATAGCGGAGCTTCTATTGTCGGCCCATGTTATCATTGGCGCTAAAGGTGCGCAGTGCGTATCAACAGGTATTAAACTATGCATGGCGCTGCTTAAACTGATAGCCAAAGGCTGGATGCCAATTTGTACTATGATGCCTTTGAGGCTGGTTACAAACGCGTTCCAGATAACCTCAGGATCCTGTTCGTGATATCCTGGCTTTGGCGAGTTAAAGGAATAGTGCTGCTGGTTAACCTCAAACGATTGGCATTGAAGGTTTACGGCTACTGCCTTTACGCTGCCCGTGCCTATATCTACCCCTAAAACATATTTCATAGCGATGAATTATGTTCGCAAGATAGGGTTTTTAGAAATTATCGTCCGTAATCCGGGTATGCTTCTAAACTAAAATATTCTGCCTTTTCGCCGACTTAAAATAGCCGCTTGCCGATAAAAACCGCTTATACGCCTATTAGGGGCCATTTGGCTGTAACGTTTTTTTGTGCTGATCGTCTTATTGGTGTAATTAAAATTTAGAAAATATAACAAACGACAATCAAAATATTATTATCATGAAAACTCAAATTTTAACCATATTCACTGCGCTTATCATAGGTTCAGGAATAGCAAATTCAACTTATGCAGCAACTGCAAAAAACGAAACAGTAACTGTTTTAAATGACATCAGTGCCATCAACAAAATTGAAGTACACGGAAATGTTCTGCTTTATGTATCTGACGGAACTGCCGACCAGGTGAAAGTTTATAACAAGTATTACGCCGAAAGTGCCCTTGTAAAAAGTAAAAACGGTGTACTAAGCATTGCCTCCTGCAAAGCTGAAAAGTTGGTGGTATGGGTAACAGCAAGTGATCTTCGTTCAATAGCCGCTTATGACAATGCCGAAGTAAAATCATTCGGACACCTTTCAAAAGTTGAATTTGAAGTAGACTTGTATAACAACGCATCAGCCAAATTAGATATGGACGCCATTACTGCTAAGGTAGCCGTAAATGACCAGGCTAAAGCTACCCTAAGCGGTAACGCTGATGAATACGATTTAAAATATGCGCATGTTGAAAATATTAAGGAGGCAGATTTTACAAGCACTCACGCTTCAAAAACTCAAACAGGCATTGACGGTATTGCCAAAGCCAAAATTGATGACTTCGCTGATCTTTAATAAGGAAGTTGAATGGTTGATTAAGTGAGTGGTTGATTAGTAAAAGATAAGTGTAGACAACCTGCAAATCGACCTAATCTAACAGCTAATAAAAAAAGCTTTCCGAACCCAGTGGAAGCTTTTTTTATTAGCTTTGATGTAACTTAAACTGTTTATTAATAGTCAAATAAATAAAACACATGAAACGGATACAAATTACAATACTTGCATTGATAGCGGGCGTTGCGCTTTTCGGTTTTTCATCCTGTATGATCAACTGTGTACATGGTTCGGGTCATGAGCAATCAGAAGACCGTAAAGTGGGTGATTTTAAACGTATGACTATTTCCGGTGGCTTTAAAGTAGTGTTGAAACAGGATAGCTCAATGGCTATAAAAATTACTGCGGATGACAACTTGCTTAAATATATTAAAACGGAAGTAAGCGGCGACAGGCTTCGCATTTTTTCTAAACGAAGCCTTTGTAATACCGGCGAAATAATAGTTAACGTTGGCGTGCGCAATTTGGAAGAGGTAAAAGCATCCGGCGCAGTTGAGGTAGAATCTGACGGAAAGATAACAGCGCAGGACCTCCGTTTTAAATTATCCGGCGCAACCAAAATCACCATGGACCTGAACGCAGCCAATGTAACCACCAGCGGAAGCGGCGCTACAGAAGTATATCTAAAGGGACAAGCTACTTCACATGATATTGACCTGAGCGGCAGCGGCACCGTGCATGCATTTGATTTTGTGGTGGGAAGCTGTACTATTTCAACTTCTGGTATTGGGCACAGCGAAGTGAATGTGCTAAATAAATTAAATATACACTCAAGCGGAGCATCTAACGTAAAATACCGTGGAAACCCAAGTATTACCAATGATAAATCGG
>JAQNCM010000422.1 GCA_029237615.1 Mucilaginibacter sp. | reverse complement strand
TAAGGGCGGCCATGTCCTCGCTAACTTTCAAATCCAATATTTTAGCGTAATGCTGTGTGGTTTTAATACTGTTGTGCCCCAACATTTTACTTACAGTTTCCAAAGGAACGCCATTTGATAGAGTAACAGTAGTAGCAAAAGTATGCCGAGCCATATGAAAAGTAAGCGTTTTGGTAACGCCGCATATATCTGCAATTTCTTTTAAATAGCTGTTCATTCTTTGGTTGCTCAATACGGGTAAAACAAGGTTTTTATTGCTGCATTGTGGATGATCAGCATACTTGTTTACAATGTCAGCAGCTACAGGCAATAAAGGTATCCGAGAGCTTGTATCTGTTTTTTGTCTTGTTGTAAATATCCATTGCTCCCCGTCGATACCGGTTGCTATTTGATGGCGCTGAAGTTTTTGCACATCCGCATAGCATAAGCCGGTGTAACAACAGAATATAAATATGTCCCTTACTTGCGCTAACCTATCAATAGTAACACTCTTAATTGCAATTGCTTCCAATTCTTGGGGCATCAAAAATTCCTTTTCTTTCGCTTTAGCCTTTGATCTGTAATTAATAAAAGGGTTATCAGATAACCATTTATTAGCTAAGCAATTATTAACTATCTTTTTTAAGTGTTTTACATATTTAGCGGCCGACACACCGCTACACTTGCATACTGTTTTTAAGTAAAATTCATAATTGACAATAAACGCATGGTTCAAGTTTTTAACATCCATATCAACTATGCCGTAGTGATGCTGCACAAACGCTGATAAGTGCTTAAAGGAGCTGAGATAGCTTTTTAGTGTATTGGCTTCAAAACCATTTCCAATCAGCGCTTTCACATGGTTATTATGCTCATTAAATAACGCCACCACATAATAAGCTCTTTCTACACGGCCAATGAATTGATCACGCAACTTCTCCGCGGTAATTTCTTTACCTGCGCCAATTAGTTGTTGGTGGGCATTCATTACTTTAGTTTGTAAGGTATCTAAGTAACTGTTTAAAGCCCTTGTTTCTGATTTGGTGCCGATTCCCCGTCCCGCGTGACTATTCCATCCTGACGGCTCACAATCCCGCCCGGCTGATACCTCCGCACGTTTTCCGTTAACAGTGATACGCATATAAACAGGCATTGGACCTGATGCGTAAACTTTTTGCTTTTTTAAATAAAAGAGCAGACTAAAATTTGTTTTCATGATTTCAAGCATTAAAAGTTAAACAAATGTATGCTTGCAATTAATAGGTATCAAGATGTCCAGATTTTGAACGTGCTGAAAATCAATGAATTGTGTGTATTCGGTGAGTAGTAATTTTGATTTATGGTACTCACCGCATTACGCACATTTTTAATGAGATTTAGTGCATATTATGGTATTTTGACCAAAAAACAAAAGCCTGCAATCATTTGATTTGCAGGCTTTTATCATATTTTAATACTGATTTTAGTGGTCCCGACGAGAATCGAACTCATATCTAGAGTTTAGGAAACTCCTATTCTATCCGTTGAACTACGGGACCTTATTGAATGTGCTGATGCGTGGATGTGCAGATATGCAAATTCTGTGCAAATGTGCAAATTTTGAATCAGTTAATCAATAACATTTGCACATCTGTATATTTGCATATCTGCACATTATCGTACAACTGAGCCATTATGCATTTCTTCATCAACCGAAACAAAACTCAGTTTACCTTCCGCATTCTCCGCCATCAGGATCATCCCCTGCGAAACAATGCCTTTTATCTCACGCGGCTCCAGGTTTATTAAAACGCTTACTTTTTTACCGATCACGGCTTCAGGCTCAAAATATTCTGCAATGCCGGATACGATGGTCCGTTGGTCAATGCCTGTGTCAATGGTAAGCTTAAGCAGTTTTTTTGTCTTGGCTACTTTTTCGGCAGTTAAAATGGTGCCGGTACGGATGTCCATCGCTGCAAATGATTCAAAATTGATATTTCCTTTTGCTGGTATCAGCGTTTCCTGCTTTTGAGGCTGAGCAGCGGCTTTTTTATCCAATAGTTTTTGAATCTGCTTGTCGATCACCTCATCCTCTACTTTTTCGAACAACAAAGCTGCCGGATTCAGCTGGTGTCCATTTTCAAATGCAATTGGCTGATCTAAAGCTAATTTTTTAAGCGGCCAATTAAGCATTCCCGCAATTTTAGCGACTGTGCCCGGTAAAAATGGTTGCAGACATACCGCTAAATGCCCTATCAGTATTAAAGAGTTATGCAGAGCATTTCTGGCAGCTTCCGGATCGTTTTTTATCGTTTTCCACGGCTCGTTTTCTGTAAGGTAACGGTTGCCAAGGCGGGCGATCTCCATTACACTTTGCAGCGCCTGCCTGAATTTATAGCTCTCCAGGTTAATTTCGATCTCATCATAAAAACGACCGAGCTCAGTATCCAGAACACTATCTGTCAGCACAATGTTACTGCCATCGCTTTCAATTTTTCCATCGTAAAACTTGTGCATCAAAATCATCACCCTGTTCACATAATTACCTAAAATGGCAACAAGCTCATTATTTACACGTGCCTGGTAATCTTTCCAGGTAAATTCGCTGTCGCTGGTTTCGGGCAGTATGGAGGTAAGTACATAGCGCAGTTCATCCTGCTTGCCCGGAAACTCTTCCAGGTATTCGTGCAGCCACACGGCGTGGTTGCGCGAGGTGGAAAGTTTATCGCCCTCCAGGTTTAAAAATTCATTGGCCGGCACATTTTGGGGTAAGATATATTCGCCATGCGCATGCAAAATAGAGGGGAAAATAATACAGTGAAACACAATATTATCTTTACCAATAAAGTGCAGCAGGCAGGAGTTATCCGCTTCATGCTCCTGTTTTTTCCAGTAGAGCTTCCAATCCTTGCCGTTATCAATCGCCCATTGTTTGGTAGCCGAAATATAACCAATCGGCGCATCCATCCACACATACAGCTTTTTACCTTTCGCTTCTTCCAAAGGCACATCGATTCCCCAATCCAAATCGCGTGTCATAGATCGCGGCTGTAACCCCGACTTCAACCAGGATTTACACTGTCCGAAGACGTTTACTTTCCAGTCGTTTTCTTTTTCATCAATCCATTTTTCCAGCCATGGCTGATACTTATCCAACGGTAAAAACCAATGTTTTGTCGACTTTAAAACCGGAGGCTTGCCACTTAAAGTAGAGATCGGGTTTATCAGATCCGTTGGGTTGAGCGAGGTGCCGCAATTTTCACATTGGTCGCCATAAGCGTTTTCATTACCGCAATTAGGGCAAGTCCCCACGATGTAGCGATCGGCTAAAAACTGCTGGTATTCCTCATCAAAATATTGTTCAGAAAACTTCTCTATAAACTCGTCCTTTTCGTACAGATTTAAAAAGAACTCCTGCGAAAGATCATGGTGAATTGGCGAGGATGTGCGGTGATAAATATCAAAAGAAATTCCAAACTCCTGGAAACTATCCCTTATTTGGGCATGGTATTTATCTATGATAGCCTGCGGTGTTGTCCCCTCTTTTTTTGCTTTTATGGTGATGGCGGCGCCGTGTTCGTCTGACCCGCAGATATAAACCACCTCCTTTTTCCGGAGGCGCAGATACCGCACAAAAATATCTGCCGGCAAATAAGCCCCGGCCAAATGACCAATATGAAGCGGTCCGTTTGCGTATGGCAAGGCCGAAGTAATAGTGAACCGTTTAAATTTATTAAGTTTTGACATTAAATATTAATAATTTGGCAAAGATAATGCTTTAGTCGGGAAAGTCCGAAAGACGGGAAAGTCGGGAAGACGGGAAAGTTTTGGAGGTTGTTTGAACCATGATGCATGATTCAGGGATTTTTTAGATTTTTACAGCAGAAATTATCATAGCAATCTTTAAATCCTATAAATTATGGTTCAGACAGTTTCTTCCGGCCTTGTCCCTCCTCATCTTAAAAAGGGAGATAAAATAGCAATCACCTGCCCTGCAAAGAAGCTGCCCGCCCCTATGACGGATGCAATTAAATTACTTCAGTCCTGGGGATTGGAGGTTGTTTTAGGTGAAACAGTTAATGCCTCATACAACCAGTTTGCAGGCGATGACGAGCTGCGGGCAAAAGACATGCAGCGTTTTATTGATGATGACAGTATCAAAGCCATCATAGCAGCGCGCGGTGGGTATGGAACCGTTAGAATGATTGACCAGGTTGATTTCAGCCGCTTTGCCCGCAACCCCAAATGGCTGGTGGGCTTTAGTGATATCACGGTGCTGCATACCCATTTGTTTAATAATTACCAGGCACAAACCATCCACGGGCAAATGCCGGTAAACATCCCTGACGCATCGGCATGTTCGCTGGAAACTTTAAGAAGAGCATTGTTTGGCGAGGACCTCGACTATCATTTTAATTCACATTCGTTAAACCGCACCGGTAGCGGTACGGGTATTTTAGTTGGCGGCAATTTATCGTTATTGGTAGCAGTATCTGGTTCTGTATCAGACATAGATTATAACGGTAAAATATTGTTTATTGAAGACGTAGGCGAATACCTGTACGCCATTGACCGAATGATGCGCATGTTAAAGCGTGCGGGTAAACTGCAACACCTGGCAGGATTATTAGTAGGCGGATTTACAGATGTTAAGGACAATGACATTCCTTTTGGGCAAACGGTACCTCAAATTATTATGGATGTGGTGGAGGAATATCATTACCCGGTTTGCTTTGATTTCCCGGCCGGCCATATTCCCGACAATTGCAGCTTAATACTAGGCAAAATGACGAATCTTTCAATAGACGTTAATTACACGAATATTGGATAATCTTGCCTATAAATTAGCTGAATTCGTTTTTAATTCATGAAATTCGTGCTTTTATAAAATCTCTATAATATGGCAATGTTCAGCGGCATGGGTAACTACAAAAACTTTGGTTTATTAATAATCAGGGTGGGTTTAGGTTTGATGTTTATTTACCATGGCTATTCAAAATTAGGCGGCGGTGTAAAAACCTGGGAGGAGCTGGGCAGCACTACAAAATATGTGGGTATTCATTTCTGGCCGGTTGTATGGGGTTTGTTAAGCGCCGCGGTTGAAACCTTTGGGGGCTTCCTATTGATCATAGGCCTTGCTTTCCGTCCGGTGTGCCTGCTGTTGCTGATTAACCTGATTGTAGCGACTGCAATGCACCTGGGTAAGGGAGACGGTTTGGAGGGAGCAGCACACGCTATTGAAGACGCTGTTGTATTTGCAGGGTTATTCTTTGTGGGCCCGGGGAGAAATAGCGTAGATAAAAAGTAAAAAAAAGGGAGCATCTGAATCAGGGAGATAATAAAAATAATTTCCTTTTATGTAATTTGTTTTATAGTTTTATCGAGCCTAAACTGGTTCGCCTATGAAACGTTTCTCAAGCTATTTACTTAAACAACAAGATAATTTAGTAGCAGCTACTGCTAACCTGTTGAATCTGCTCAATGTTAAGGTTACCTCAACCGTAGTTAAAAACGCGATAATGGGTAATCCCGGTTATCCCAGTTTGCTCGCTGTATCCGAGAGTCTTAAACTTTGGGGTATTGAGTGCGAAGGCTATACCATTACTGAGGATAAATTACAGATTTTACCTGTCCCGTTTATTGCCCATCTAAAAATCAATTCAGGCTCATTTGTAGCGGTAAAAGCTGTTGATGCAACCTCCGTTACTTATTTAGAGGATGATCAGTCGGTAAAAAAGATATCGTTAAATGAGTTTTTAGGACAATGGAGCCATACGGTACTCCTGGCTGAAGCATTACCGCAAAACGGGCAGGCAGATTATGCAAAGGCAATCCGGCGCGAACAATTGACTGCTCTGCGTTTTCCGTTACTGATAGTGGTATTTTTAAGTATGGCACTTATCCGGTTTTGGGGTGCTGCCGGCAGTATTAACGGAGCGGTTTTCTATTTATATTCAGGCTATTGGATCTGTGCCGTTTTAGGTACCGTTATTTCATCCTTATTGCTCTGGTATGATTATGATAAAAATAATTCTTATTTAAAAAAGATCTGTTCCATTAACAAAAAAACAGATTGCAATGCTGTGTTAAGCAGCAGTGCCTCAAAAATATTTGGATTTTCGTGGAGCGAGATCGGTTTCTTTTACTTTTTTGGCGCCCTAATGTACTTAAGCATCAGCAATAATTATGCTGGGGCTGTTTACCCGCTTATCTTGCTTAACCTGGTTGCCTTACCCTATATTGTATTTTCAGTTTATTACCAGGCCCTTGTTGTTAAACAATGGTGTATGTTATGTTTGGCTGTACAATTTATTTTGTTTGCGGGATTTTTAACTACGGTAGTCACTTCCCGGTTAAACAGCAATCTATTTTTTGAATTTGGGCGCCTGGAATACAGCCAGCTGCTGATGGCTTATTTGTTACCACCAGTAATCTGGACTATTATTAAACCCTATCTGTATGGTGCAAAAGAAAATGAAAAAACAAACTTCAACTTTCGCAGATTTAAAAACAATCCAGAGGTTTTTAACAGCATAATGCAAAAACACGCCTTCATTAACAACAATCCCGAGGGTCTGGGAATAGTACTGGGTAACCCGGAGGCTGAAAACACCTTAATAAAGGTATGTAATCCTTATTGCGGACCGTGTGCACAATCGTTCCCGCATCTGGAAGAGTTGATAAACACCAACAAAAACTGGAAGGTACAGATTATATTTACCGCAACCGGTGACAAAAATGACCATCGTGCTTTACCTGTGGCCCATTTTATGGCATTAAAGGATCAAAAACACATGAATGGTACAATAGTTAAGGCCCTGGGCGATTGGTATAATGCAAAAGAAAAAAACTATGAGGCGTATGTTAAAACATACCCGGTAGCGGTAGATTTTGAGCTTCAAAAAGAAAAGCTGGTTGCTATGAGTAATTGGTGCCAGCTCGAAAACATTCAATTTACGCCTACCTACTTTGTAAACGGAAGACCACTCCCTGATACTTATACAATTGAAGATTTGAAAAATATTTTTTAAGGCAATAAATTACCCATCCGTTATTTATTAAATAATACCAAATTTCGGTTTGTGCGTTATTTTTTATTTATATACCTTTAAGTAACCTGTTCCGATATTAATTATTTTTTAACCACCTTAAAACACAGTCATGAAATCAAACAATTTAAATTTAGGAAAAGCCTTATCCAAGGATGAGCAAAAACAAATTAAAGGCGGAACTACTTATTGTTCTGCGGGGCAATATGCTTATTGTACCTGCGGCTGTATTGCGTTCACTTCGATTGGCCCTTGCTATGATGGCAGCTCAACCGGTGCATGTTGTCAATCGGTATGCGGCACACCTCCGGTGAATCCTGGTAGTTGCTATACTGATTCAACATGCGGCGCATAGAGAATAAGTACTGAATATAATATAAAATTAAGAAGTCTATAAATTTTGCTTGGCAATAATTCAAATGAAACTTGCATAAGGTAAAGTTTATAGGTTTCTTTAATGAGTAACATTTTATAACTTGCCTATAAATTTATAAATCAATCTTCTTTTATTCTTAATAATTTCGGCAGTACCCCGAAGCCCATCTGTAAAAGGTATATTTTTATCCATAACCGATTTCAGTCCATCTGGCAATATTACTTTGACGTAATATCCATTTATAGTATTTATTGCGCTTATATAGTTTATTGTGCCATTTACATAACCGTATTCCTGCCTTTGGTATTGTGGTAAATCTAATAGTACATGTTGCCCTATTTTAATTTCTTTGATCTCGGTTCCGCTTATGTATAGGGACGCGTAATAATTACGCACTATGGGTACAATAAAGAACAAAACCTGGTCTTTTGATAATATTTGTCCGTTTATTAAAGGCGCTATGAAATTTATGGTGCCATCTGACGGTGATATAAATACCTGCTGGCCATCCTGCATATCTGGTTTCCAGTAAAACAGCGGGTCATTTTTATGTACGTACTGGCCTTCCTTCACCAGTGCTTTTATAAGTTGCCCGTTTGTGTTAACATCAACAGGTAAAAGAGGTTTGTTAGCCGCTATTGTAAAAGGAACGTTAATAGTTTCCGGGTATTTGATAAAATAACTCAAAAATAAAACCAATACTAAAATTATAAAAAAAACGGTGATGCCCCATTGAACGAGCCAATGCGGAGGCCGTCCTATTACCTCATCTATTTCTTTGCTTCTCAACAGGGAAATATCTTTTAATTCATTATTTGCGCTCATCGGTTAGTTTAATCATCGTAAACAATATATTAATCACCCAGTTCCAGCTGGTTTTTTACGAGCGTAAAATACGCTCCTTTTAATGCCACTAACCCAGCATGGGTACCCTTTTCAACAATCCGGCCACGGTCAATAACAATAATCTGGTCGGCATGCTTTACGGTACTTAAACGGTGTGCGGCTACAATAACCGTCTTTCCCTTAAAAAACGACTCCAGGTTTTCCATAATTACCCTCTCATTATTCGCATCCAGTGAATTAGTAGCTTCATCAAAAAATATAAATTCGGGGTTCTTATAGGCCGCCCTGGCAATTAATAAACGTTGTTTTTGTCCCTGGCTTAATCCTGATCCGTTTGTTCCGATAACTGTATTAAAGCCCAATGGCAACTCTTCTATAAAATCAGCAATATTTGCAATATGACAAGCCTGTTTTAATTTATCCACATCGGGCTCTTCATCGCTAACGGCTATATTATTTGCAATCGAATCCGGGAAAATATAACTATCCTGCATTACTGCGCCACAATTGCTTCTCCAGGTTTTATTGCTGATTTCCTGCAGGTCTGTATTTCCTATCATTATTTTTCCGTTAACAGGCATATAAAACTTCATTAGCAGTTTTAGCAGGGTAGTTTTGCCGCTACCGCTTACTCCCACTATAGCGGTCATTTTACCACGGGGTATAATTAAATTAATATCAGTAAGCACAAGATCGTTTCCCACCCCGGTATATTTAAAATCAACGTTTTTTAACACGATATCGCTATTTCCGGGCAGTACCGTTACTTTAGCAACGCCCGCCGGTTCTTCATCTTCCAGGGTATGGATCTCATTTAAACGCTCCATGCTGATCATGGCATCCTGCGTAAGCTGAACCAGTTGGATAAACTGTTCAATGGGGCCATTTAACTGCCCGATAATGTATTGTATG
>JAQNCM010000504.1 GCA_029237615.1 Mucilaginibacter sp. | reverse complement strand
GGATGCGGCGATCAGAGCCGGTCATCGCACGGGGCAGAGCATCGGGGCGACCGGCGGACTGCTCACGGTCGGGCCGTACAAGGTGCTCATCGACGGTTCGCTCAACACGCGAACCGCGTATTGCGTGGACGAGTATCCGGGACTCGAGGGGCAACCCAATTCGCGCGGGCTGCTCACTGTGCCGCCAGAGGAGCTCGTGCGTCTGCTGCGCGAGGCGTCGGCCGCCGGTTTCGTTCCCGCCGTCCACGCGATAGGCGACGAAGCGAATCGCCTCGCCCTCGACGCGTTCGAGACCGTCGGATGCGGCGGCCGCATCGAGCACGCTCAGCTCGTGCTCCCCGCCGACCTCGCTCGATTCGCAGCGCTTGGCGTCACCGCGAGCGTGCAGCCCGAACACGCACTGGACGATCGCGACGTCGCCGACCGCTACTGGCGTGGGCGAACCGGTCGGGCGTTCGCCCTGCGAAGCCTTCTCGACGCAGGGGCGGATGTCGCGCTCGGCTCCGATGCGCCGGTCGCGCCCCTTGACCCGTGGGTCACGATCGCGGCCGCGGTGACGCGCCGCCGCGACGGGCGGGAGCCGTGGCATCCCGAACAGGCGATCACGATTCGAGAGGCCCTCTCGGCCTCGGCCAGGGGTCGTTCGCGGGTGTCGGTCGGCGAGGTCGCAGACCTGACGATCGTCGACGTCGATCCGCTTACGGCGTCGCCGGAGACCCTTCGGCGGATGCCGGTGTCCGCCACGCTCGTGGCGGGTCGCTTAACCCACCTGGCGATCTAGCGTCAGGCTCGGCCCGCCGAGGGTGCACGATCGGCGCCCGCTCGTGGCTAGTCCGGCGTCGAGTACACCGGTACGCTCTGTGGGCGAGTCGGACGATTCGCAAGCACTATCGCGAGGACGCCGAGGAACACCGCGCTGCCGACGCGGACGAGGCTATCCAGATTCACGACGATGCCCGCGGCGATCACCTGCGATTCCTGTGCGGAGCCGAACACGACAACCTGCGTCGTCAGCCATAGCGCGACCATTGCCCCCAGGGGCCAGGCCGGCGCCCAGTTCCACGGTCGGGGCACGACGCCGGCGCGAGCTATCTGGATTATTGCGATGAGCGCTGCTGCGAACCGTACGAACGAGTCGACGAAGCCGAGCGCCAGCAGCGGGCCCGGAGGGTCTCCGACGGGAAAGAAGACGCTCTGCAGAGCCGGCAGCAGAAGAGTCCATAGGGCCAAAACGGCAAGCGCCGCGGTTCCGAGTGGCTTGCGCGCCGTGACGCTGTCAGAACCGCGAGTGCCGAACGCGAACACCAGCAGTGAAGCGGAGAACAAGACCGTCCCGAGGATGCCCGCGCCGGTGAAAACCACGGTTGAGGGCTGGGCCGCGAGATCGATCACCACCGAGGCAAGGAGCATCGCCCCAGCGATAACCCATGCGCGGCGTACCCCGGCGTGAGCGGGAACATGAGGATCGACCATGAACTGGAGTGTACAGCGTGGGTTCTCTTGACGAGTCGAAAACATGCCATCGAGCGGATCGCATCTCGTAGTACCGTATCCGACCCCGAAGTCGTTGCGCAGCTACTTGGGAGACGTCACGATCCGCTCGAGACCCTCACGCCGCGGGAGCGTGAAGTCCTGACGCACTTCGCGGAGGTCGCACGGATTCGATCATCGCCGCGTGCTGCAACGCTGAAACCGTCCGTGCGCTGTCGGTTGGGGCGTTAGATCAGATCGCGTCGACCATTTTCTGTGCACTGGCCGGGGCCATTTGGATCTCCGGGCGGCGCTTTTCTACGCGGTTCGTCCAGCTGCTGCCGTCCCACCAGCGGACCTGGGGAAAGCCGAGTGGGTCGCGGTACCAGCCGGCGGGTACGGCTGAGTCATTCACTGAAGACATGGGGGACTCCTGCGTGGGTTGCCCTCGCCGCCGAAGGGCCGTTTCGGGTGCGGCTGAACTGACCCTAGTCCCCTTTTAGGAGGACAGCACAGCCCCCCTTTATGGGGGGTCAGGGAACGCCGATGGCTAGCCCGTTCGGCGGCGCACGTCGACCGCCGCGCTCGACCGATACAGGAAACGCAGAGCGTCCTCAATCGAATCGAACGTTCCGATCGGCCTGTCCAGCCAGTCGAGCAGATCGAATCCGCCGTTGGTGCGCCACACCTGGCCGGCTATCAGCAGCGAGTGGTGGTGCTGTACGTCCCAGCGGCCCTCGCCGGCCTCGATCAAGTCGAACGCTTCGGCGTAAGTCATGATCACTGCCTTCTGGAGTTGGGGATATCGATCGCTTCACGCTAGAACAGGTCGGTAAACGCCCGTCGACATCCGCGTGAAGAATTGCGGGAGCCTTCGACTCATCCCGCCGCTCGTGGAGCACCCGGCAGGGGAGCGGCTTCGAGGGGATAGCCCGGAGACCGCTTCTTAGTCGCCCGAGGGGATGCCGGCATTCATCGCGACGCCGGCGGGGACGTCGACCACGGAGCGGCCGGTGACCTGGTGGCGCAGCCCAACAGCAGGCAGCAGCACGCCGTCGATCAGCGAAATGAGGAACTTGCGGTCGACGGGCTTTCTCAGAATCAGCACGCGATAGGCCGCCATCGACGGCGTGATGAGCGAAAGTGTCTCGATGTCGCACTCCGCGGAGATTTCGCCACGGTCGACGGCCCTGCGCATGAGTATGCGGTTCGCCGTTGCCCGAGGCTCGACGATCGCCGCGTTGGCAGCCTCTGCGAGTTCCGGGGCGCGCGACAGCATCGACATGAGTCCAGCCATGATCTGGAGCTTCTTCTCGCCGTCTTCGATGGAATGCGGTTTGATCATCGCGACGAGGTCACCGCGCAACGTTCCCGTGTCGGGCAGCCGCGCGTAGTCGATGTCCGCCGTCTTCATACAGGCGACCGCATCGATGACGAGTTCCCCCTTGGAGGCCCAGCGGCGGTACAGGGTGCCCTTGCCGGCTTTTGCACGGGCGGCCACCATGTCGATCGTCATGCCGTCGTACCCGGTCTCGGCCAGAACCTCGAGCGCGGCATCCAGGATCTCTGGATCTCTGGTGTGGTCGCGCCTGCGGCCGAGCTTTGGTGATTGCTCCGGCGTGTCATCCGCGAGATCGAGCTGCGTCATTGCGGCAATCTCCTTTGTGTGTCGACCCTGCCATATTACTGCCAGGTTAATTCAGGAACCGTTAAGATCCGGAACTAAATAGTATCGTATAGAGTGGCGTTCATGCCTCAGACTTCTTCTATTTCTTCCGACTCCGTCGGCGTCCCGGCGCCGTCGCGTCGCTGGTGGACGCTCTCGATCGTTGCCCTTGCGCAACTCATGGTCGTGCTCGACTCCACCGTGGTGAACATTGCGCTGCCCTCGGCCCAGGCCGACCTGGGTTTCTCGAACGGCGATCGCCAGTGGATCGTCACCGCCT
>JAQNCM010000554.1 GCA_029237615.1 Mucilaginibacter sp. | reverse complement strand
GAAACTCCGCCTTTGACCGTGACCTGCATGCTGCCCTATAATTAGCGCCAACTGAAGACGAAGAACGTAACAGCTGCCTGCCTACAATTTTAGCTTCTTCAGTCTTGGGCAAAGTTCTAAAAAACTTTATATTATCCACAACAAACTTTTTCGTTCGGCTTTTGAACGCTTCAGCGAAATCAATTCTTTGATTACTATCAGTCATTACGCAATAATTAATTCTATGATTCTATAAATTCTCTAATTCAATAACTCAATTATTACTAAGCTCTCCCTCCCACTTGCTTACTACTGCTGTTGCTATGGCGTTGCCGAGCACATTGGTGGCCGAGCGGCCCATATCCAGTAAGGGGTCAATACCGATAATTAACGCGAAACCTGCTTCGGGGATATTAAATTGTGGCAATATGGCCGCAACAACTACTAATGCGGCACGTGGTACGCCAGCTACACCCTTACTCATGAACATCAAAATAAGCAGCATAGTTAATTGCTGACTGAGCGGTAAATGAACGTTGTAGGCCTGGGCCACGAATAAAGACGCAAAGGTCATGTACATCATCCCACCATCGAGGTTAAAGGAATATCCCAGTGGCAAAACAAAACTGACGATCTTATTGCTGCAGCCAAAGCGTTCCAGTTCCAGCAGTACCTTTGGATATGCCGCTTCACTGGTTGAGGTACCAAAGGCAACCAGCATGGAATCCTTTATGCCGTTTACAAGAGTAAACACCCTTTTTTTGAGCACAACGAATCCTGCTAAAACAATTAAAAGCCATAGTATAATCAGCGAAATATAAAATTCGCCAATAAATATGGCATAGGTTGATAAAATACCGAGGCCCTGTTTAGCAACAATGGCCGTGATGGCGCCAAATACCGCAAGCGGGGCAATCTGCATCACATAGCCGGTTATTTTTAATATCACCTGGGCGGTGGCATCCAGTACGCGGATAATAATGGCACCTTTTTCGCCAATGGCAGCAGTACCTATTCCAAAAAACAGGGAAAACACTACAATCTGCAAAATCTCATTATTGGCCATTGCCTCAATAAAACTCCGGGGAAAAACATGTCCTACAAAATCTTTTAATGAATAGGCCGATGTTTTGACCCCTGGGTTTACAAAGCTATCCGGTAAAGCCAGGTGCATGGCCCGCCCGGGGCCAAAAAGGTTAACCAGCAGCATACCCAGCAACAACGATACCAGGGTGGCGCATAAAAACCACAACAGCGTTTTGCCGCCAATACGGCCAACAGCTTTTATATTATCAACTTTGGCAACTCCTATAACCAATGTGGTAAAAACCAGCGGCGCAACGATCATTTTAATAAGCCGCAGGAAGATGTCGCTTAAAATAGTGAAACCTTCCAGCTTATCATCCCTTAAATTGTTGTTTGTAGTAATTGAACCTGCCAACGCTATTCTTTGCGCGGTAAGTTGTTTATATTCTTCGGCGAGACTATTTTTTGCTGAAAGGCTGTTATCGATCTTTTTAATGCTGATTTCGGCTGTACTGATCCGGGTATTAATAGCATTGATAACGTAAATATTATACAAATACCCGGCGACTACACCTAAAATCAGCGCTATAAAAATATAGAGGGTCAGTTTGCTTTTTTGCATTGACTTGGTTAAGCCTCCAAAACTAATAAAATTGTTGGTTAAGTGAGTGAGTGGTTGATTGAGTTGATCAGTCTAATCTCCAGCCTCTAACTTATAACTGCTCTACTACCACCGCTGTCCCGTATGCTAAAACCTCCGTAATGCCCTGCATCACTTCATTTGCGTCGTAACGCATATTGATCACTGCATTGGCGCCGCGTGCCTGTGCGTGCTGCATCATCAGCTGGTAAGCTTCCTCGCGTGATACCTCGCATAATTCGGTATAGGTATTGTTTCTGCCGCCGAAAACGGTTTCCAGTCGGCCTACAAAATTACCGCCCAAGCCACGGGAGCGAACGGTAATGCCTCTTATTATGCCCAGTTGCTGGATTATTTTGTATCCTTCTAAGGTTGTGCTGGTTGTAACTAACATAGTTTTAATGTTTAAGCCCTAAATATAAGTTTTATGTGCGATTTATACTATGATAGTAAACAGCAGAAATTGTTACTTAATTTTATAGACAGGATTGTGCGTTTGCAAGGTTTGGCACCATATTAGTTGCCGTATCACTAAACACTGTAACATGGGAATAATAACTAATTTCGTAGGGGGGCTGGCCGGTGCCGTGGCCTTGAATATTTTACATGAAACTGCCAAACGCCTGGATCATGATGCACCGCGAATTGACCTTGTTGGAGAGGAAGCTGTGAACAAAGGCCTCAAGAGCGTGGGCGCCGAACCTTTAAAGGGCGACAGCTTGTTTGCCGCTGCTTTGGCGGGCGACCTGGTAAGCAATGCCATATATTATAGTTCCATTGGTATTGGCGGCAGGAAATATGTATTGCTGCGCGGCGCAATTTATGGACTGTCGGCAGGTATTGGCGCTGTTGAGTTAACAAAACCGCTTGGTTTAAGCGATGCGCCGATAACAAAAACCAATAAAACAAAAGCATTAACGATAGCCTGGTACCTGTTTGGCGGAATGGTTGCTGCCGTTACCATAAAAGCATTGAGTAAGAAGAGGCTATGAGTGTGTTCTTTAAGAATCCTAAAGCAGGAGATGAGTACGCTAAAAAGCTATCTGAAACAATAAAGTAAGTGTGAATGTAGCCAATCCCGTTAAAAAACATGGTAAAGGCGAGGAACTTCTCGCCCGAAAGGAAAAATTTCATGGAAGTAAATAATTCTTATATTTAAGCCACCTAACAAGTGGCTTTTTTATGTTGGAAATAGATTTTAATTGGATTTTAATCAATTATATAAGAGATATATTTGTCCTCATTATAGTTTTAGGAAGTTACTTTTTATCTAAAATTTCGATTGGTGATTATGGCGATAAATCTAATCTACTACGATATGATTCAGCCCTTTGGTTTAAGCTAAAACTTATAGGAAAATATTTAATTTACAGCATTATTGTAACTTTTGTATTTCTCGAGGTATTAGGTTACAATAAACCTAATAAACCGTTTGTAGAAATGTTTATCCTGTATTTTTGTTTGATATTTCCTCCCGCTATTTACCCGATAATAAGATTTATATTATCCGAACCAAAAAACTAATCTTGTCCCAACTTGTATATCATCACCTTATTTTATCTATTACGAATTTGATTTGACATTATATAAACATAGCCTTGTTTAGTGCCCATCAGAAATTAAATATGCAAAATTTCTTTTACAACAAACCTATCCGGCTGTCATGGTAACTTGTTTCAGGAACCCTCAGGACAAGCGGCCCGCTTAGCGCAGACTTTGCAAGTGGAGTGCCGAAATAAATTCGGGATGACGGATCGGGTTGAGTTATATTTATTAAGTTTGATAAAAAGTAAACCACGTTGAAAAACACTTCCCTGTTAAACATCCTGTGGATAATGGCCTTGATAGCTTTGCTGATTGGCGCGGGCGGGTCGCTTTATATGGTGCTCAAGGCGGGCCGTAATAATAGTTCGGTTGTGTTGCGGGGGCTGTTTGTGGCCTGGGTGTTGCTGCCATTTGTGGTCCTGCTGATTGCCGATGTGGTGTCCAAAAACTGGTCTGCCATAACCCGGCTGGTTACTTACTGCCTGATGCTGGCGATCACGGCCGGTTCATTAATGGCTTATAGCGGGATGTTCAATTTACCGGGAACAAAGCTCACTGCTA